>CAYUTT010000029.1:1187-11560 GCA_964447575.1 uncultured Methyloceanibacter sp. | reverse complement strand
TCAAGCGCTTCGTGCGCGCCCAGACCACGGACACGCTGCTGCTCTTCGCCACCAACGGGCGCTTCTATGCGATCGCAGCCGATAAGCTACCGGGAGGCAGGGGACACGGTGAGCCGTTCCGCCTCATGATCGACATCGAGGACGCCGCCGACTCCGTCGAGCTGTTCGTGCATGACCCTGGCCGCAAGCTGCTGGTCGCCTCCACCAGCGGCCACGGCTTCATCGTGCTGGAGGACGAGGTCGTGGCCATGACGCGGAAGGGCAAGCAGGTCCTGAACGTAAAAGGCGACGACGAGGCGGCCGTATGCGCTCCCGTCGACGGCGATAGCGTCGCGGTGATCGGCGGCAATCGCAAGCTGCTCCTGTTCCCGCTAAAGGAGTTGCCGGAGATGCCGCGCGGCAAGGGCGTGCGCCTCCAACGCTACAAGGACGGCGGTCTTGCCGACGTCAAGGTGTTCACGAAGAAGGAAGGCCTGACCTATATCGACGCGGCCGACCGCACCTTCACGCTGTCCTCCGCCGACCTCCGCGATTGGTGGGGTACCCGTGCGCAAGCGGGACGTCTGCCCCCGAGGGGCTTCCCGAAGTCCGGAAGGTTTGGCGACAAGTTTTGACCGCCTAGCTGCGCACCCAGCCCTTTGAGGTGAGGCGCTCTTGCGGGCGGAAGCGGTCCTTGTAGCGCATTTTGCGCGAGCCCTCGATCCAGTAGCCGAGATAGACGAAGGGATAGCCCTGGCGCCGCGCGAACTCGACATGATCGAGGATCATGTAGGTGCCGAGGCTGCGAACAGTCAGGTCCGGATCGTAGAAACTGTAGACCATGGAGATGCCGTCGCTCAGCCGGTCGCAGAGCGCGACGCCCATGAGCGGCGCGTCACCCGCCTCGTCAGGCTTCAGCCGGTACTCGGTGACGAAGGTCTCCACCACGCTGTCCTCGACCATCAGCGAATAGTCGAGCACGCTCATCTCGGCCATGCCGCCGTCGGCGTGACGCGCCTCGATATAGTCGCGGAACAAGGCGTATTGCTCGGAGCTTGGCGCCGGCGGCATGCGCGTGGCGACGAGATCGTGGTTGGCGCGGGCGATGCGCTTCAGCGACCGCCGCGGCTCGAACTCGTCGACGAGGATGCGCACCGGGACGCAAGCGGAGCAGGCGTCACAATAGGGCATGTAGGCGATGTTCTGGCTGCGCCGGAACCCGCCCTTGAGCAGATTGTCGATGAGGAAGCCGGGCTTGTCCCGCGTGAGATGGGTAAAGAGCTTCCGCTCGAGCCGGCCCGGCAGGTAGGGGCAGGGCTGCGGCGCGGTGATGTAGAACTCTGGAAAGTTACTCTTGTGCTCTGTCACGGCTCACCGACCGGAAACGAATCCAAGTCAATTCCAAGCAAGCTTAGTGGATGGGAGGCGTGGGACGCAATCGGCGAGGAATGTCACATTGCCGCGAACCCTGAACTTGGAATGGCTCCAAGCTATGGCCGGTTGATGATCACCACGCCTGCAAGGATGTCGTGCAGGCAGCGCTTGCGCTGGTCGAAGAACGCCCAGAGCAGGATCGGGAAGAAGATCACCAGGGAGAACCAGAACAGCAGCGCGTGGAAGGCCGCGATCAGGGGCGTAACCTTGCCGCCGTGCCACATGGGGACGGTAAGCCCCATCATGCGCTGGCCGATTGTGGCCGAGTGCGGCCCGCCGATGGTGATCGCATTGTAGCCGAGCCCGACCGCCGGGAATACGAGGCCCAACAATAGCCAGGCGAGGCCCAATGTGACGACGCCGAGTACCAAGACCGCAACCACCGCGATGACCCATAAGGCGGCAATGATGATGGCGTCGACGATGAAGGCAACGCAGCGCTTGCGGATGACGGCGTGGAAAAGCTGAGGCTGCGTTACCGGGTTGAAGGCATGCGGCTGATCGCCGATCTGGGTGCCGGCGCGGGCGGGTGTCGAATGGTGTTCGGTCATGGTGCCTCCGAATCGGGACCGAGCTGGTTGGATGAACATGGGGAAGGGCACACGCGCAGACAACCGCGTTTGCCTTGGTAGCCGGTCCTTCCGGGGGCGGAACGCGCGGCCAGGTTGCCGAGTTCATGGCGAGGGTTTAAGGATTCTCTCTTGGCGCGGCGAGGCTTACGGGGAACCCAGATGCGGAAACCGGCGTTGGGGCTCGCACTCGCGGGCCTGCTCGCCGCCACCGGCGGCCAAGCCGCGGCGTGCGACGGCAGCGAAGTCATCTTCGAGGACAGATTCGAGGACGACGCCGGGGGCTGGTCCCACAAAGAGACTGTCGAGGTGAAGGACGGCTCCTTCATCTTCAAGCTGCCCGCCGACGATATGCAGTCCAACCTCAACGTCACCTTCACGGTCGAGGATGCGGATATCTGCACCGAGGCCGTGTGGCCGCACGGGGGCGATCAGCCTATCCTCGGAGCCGGGCTGTTGTTCTGGGGCGAGGACAACCGGACCTACTACCAATTCGGCATCCTCAACAATGGACGGTTTTGGATCGCACGCAAGCAAGACGGCGCCTGGACAGGCACCATCGACGCCAACGTCGACTCGCCCGCCATCAAGACCGCACCTGGCGCCTCGAATACCTTGCGCGTCGACGCCAAGGGCAACACGCTCACCTTTTACATCAACGGCACCAGGGTTCGGGAGCTGCGCGGCCAGGCGCCCTCGGGCGGCTGGCGCTTCGGACTGTCCGGGGACAATTTCGACAAGGACAATGAGGCCTCGGTGATCTTCACCAGCCTGAAGGTCACCGACTAGATGGAAAGCCGGCTTAGCCGCTGTCTTTAAGCCGCCGCGCCACCTCGGGCGCGAAATAGGTGAGAATGGCGTCGGCGCCAGCGCGTTTGAACGCTATCAAGCTCTCCATGACCGCGCGGTCCCGGTCGAGCCAGCCGCGCTCCGCGGCGCAAACCAGCATCGTGTACTCTCCGGATGTCTGGTAGGCGAAGGTCGGAAGCTTGAAGGCCTCCTTCACGCGCCACACGATGTCGAGATAGCTGAGCCCGGGCTTCACCATGATCATGTCCGCCCCTTCGGCCACGTCGAGCGCGACCTCGCGCAACGCCTCGTCGCCGTTCGCCGGGTCCATCTGATAGGTCTTCTTGTCGCCGCGAAGCTGCACGCCCGAGCCGACCGCGTCCCGGAACGGCCCATAGAAGGCCGAGGCATACTTGGCCGCATAGCTCAGGATCTGCGTGTTCGCGAAGCCGTTTTCCTCCAGCGCGGCCCGGATCGCGCCGATGCGGCCGTCCATCATGTCCGATGGCGCGACAATATCGCAGCCGGCTTCCGCCTGGACCAGAGCCTGCGTGACCAGCGTCTCGACGGTGCGGTCGTTGTCGATCTCGCCAGCGTCGTTGAGAAGCCCATCATGGCCATGGCTCGTATAGGGATCCAGCGCCACGTCGCAGATGATGCCGAGGTTCGGCACCTCGGCTTTGATTGCGCGGATGGCGCGGCAGACAAGATTGCCGGGGTTGAAGGCTTGGCTTGCCGCATCGTCCCGGAGCGCCGCGTCGGTGTTCGGGAAGAGCGCGATGGCGGGAATGCCGAGCCCTGCCGCGTCCTCGGCGGCTCTAACGGCGAGGTCGATGGACAGCCGGGCCACGCCCGGCATGGAGTCGATCTCCGACCGTTCGCGGGTCCCTTCGATGATGAAGAGCGGCCAGATGAGGTCGTCGGTCGCGAACGATGTCTCGCGCACGAGCCGTCGCGACCAGTCTGTGCGGCGGTTGCGCCGAAGCCGCGTGGCGGGGAAGCCGGGCTGCGAAGGACCGGCAGGCTTGGTGCCCGCGCGCTTGGCCCGTTCTGTCCGGAGGGAAACGGTCTTGTCTTTCGACGGCGAGGTCACGCTGAACAGATCCTGGGTTTTGGTCGTCGAAGGCCGAGAACCTACCACTCACGACGGCACCCGGCCAGAACTTGCGGCAAACATCATTTGCCGTGCCGAATTCTATTCGCAAATCTTCACATAGCGGCGTTTCTTCATGTCGAAATGGAAGTGATCCCTGTGCGCTTCATTGGCCGCGGGGCCAAGTACGGTCTCGAACATTTTGCACGCGTCGGCATGGATGGCGCGCACGAACGCGGCCTCTTCCACCGGGTCGAGTTTCCGCGCCGGTTGAGGGGCGGAGGGTTTGGCCTCGGCCTCTGCGTCCTTTTCTTGCGCTGGCTCGGGCGCCGGTGCATTGCCCGCCGTTGGAAGGGGGGTGACGAAGGGATTAGCCCTGACCTTGGCTCGATAGATGGCGCCTAGCCGGTCCGAGGCCGTCATCGTCAAGGTGCGCGGAAGCGGCGATCGCGCCGCTGGAGGCGGACTCGCCCGGACGAATGGATTCGTCGTCACCGCCCCCGATACGGGGTTTCCGGATGAGCGGGTCGACGACACAGGAATGATGGCACCGGTCGTCTCGGTCGCCGCCATAGCAGCCTCGACCGCCACGCGGTCGGCGACACGGTGAGGGTTCGGCAGCGGCGGGGCTGGAAGGGAGGGTAGGGCCGCCGTGCTCACGAAGCGCGGCCAGCTCTGCAGCACCGTCACCCGCTGCCCTGAGGCGAGCACGAACTCTGAGATGTCGAGCGCGTTGGCGAGCGCGTGCTCGCTGATCCTGGTGTTGGCCCCGCCATAGCGGTTGCGGCACTTGTAGGAAGAGGCGTTGCGAATCTTCACCACGGCCGATCCGAAGGCGGCTGCGGCCGGCTGGACCCTCTCTTTGAACCAGGCGTCCAGCGCCGCCGCGAGCGGACAGGTGATGGTCGCGGGCGGCTCAATCGCCACGGCGGGGTCCTTGCCGATCGATTTGACCAGAATGGGCGCCGGCGCGCCGCACGACCCTCGTTTGATGGGCGGCAGTTGCTCATAGTCGAGCGTCACCCCGTCGAGCAGATTGGCGCAAACGGCGATGGCGGCGGCAACCTTGGGATCCTCCCACTGCACCGTGGGCTGGTTACCCGGCAGATTGGGCTTCTGTTCCGCAGGCGGCGTGGCCGGGCCGATCGTGGACCGCTCGAGCCGTGCCGGGTTGCGCTCGGGCAGGGGAAGTCCGCCCTCCTGTCCGTGCCCCGGCATTGCCGAGGCGGCGAGAAGCGCTAGGGCGAGCCAAAGGCTAGGCGTCCGGGTCATGCCCTCTCCAGGTGCGTCTTCGCCGAAGCTTGTGGTTTCCCCCATTGGATGCTAGCTGCGCCGAGCCTTTTAACACCGGATTTGGACGAAATTGGTGGGGGTCATCGCGTTTTGTCCGAGGCGCTTGGCATTACTTTCGAGGAGCACGACCGCGCCGGGGTGGTCACTTTGGACCGGCCCGAGAGGCTAAACGCGCTTACCCGTGAAATGTTCGAGGCCCTGAGCGCCGCCTACCGGCGCTGGGCTCCGGCGCCGCATATCTACGGCGTGGTGATGCAATCCTCTCATCCCACCGTGTTCTGCAGCGGTGGCGACTTGAAGGTCCTGAACGAGCTGAACCGGCAGGGCGCCACCGAGGCGATCCGCGAGTTCTATCGCGCGGCCTATACCCATGTCTGGGTGCTGGAGAAGTTCATTCGGCCGAACGTGCCTCTCATCAACGGGCTTTGCTACGGCGGCGGCGTTGGCATCACGCTGTCCGGCACGCATTGCGTGGCGGCGGAAGGCTATCGCTTCGCCATGCCGCAAGTGGGGATCGGCTTCCTGCCGGATATCGGGGGCACCTATTTCCTGCCGCGCCTGTTCGGCTGGATGGGGACCTATTTGGCGCTTACCGGCCGCGCCATCGGCCCGGCGGACGCCCATCGCCTGGGTCTTGTCACCCACTACATCCCTTCGGCCTATTTCGGCGTGATCAAGGATGCGCTGGCGGACAATCACCCGATCGACCGCCTGCTCGACGGGCTCCATCGCGACCCCGGGGAAGGCGAGCTGGTACGGCATACGCCGGCCATCAACCGCATCTTCTCCGCGCCTTCCGTCGAGGAAATCTTTGCCCGGCTCGAAGCTGAGCAGGGAGAGGACGAGGCCTGGGCGAAAGAGATGGCAACCGAGTTGCGCAAGAAGTCGCCCATTTCGCTCAAGATTGCGCTCCTTCAAATGCAGCGGGGCAAGTCGCTCACTCTTGCCGAGGCCCTGAAGCTCGAATTTCGCATTGCCACCCATCTCATCGGTACGGACGACTTCCGGGAGGGGATTGATGCGCGCATTGTCGGCAAGGGGCGTGCGCCGAACTGGCAGCCCGCGACGGTTGAAGAGGTTGACGACCGAGAGATTGAGCGCCTGTTCGCGACACCCGTTCAAGGCGAGCTCGAGCTTGCTGAAGGCAAGCCGGATTTCTAAGAAACCTTGAGAACGAGCGCAAAGCGCGCAAACATCAACAAAACTTAATACTAGAATTTCATGCAATCTTAAGCGTCTCGCTTAAGCTCATTTTAGGTCGGCCTCCCGTATAGTCCCGCGCAAGTTGGGGATTAACAACAACTAACGAGGGTAGGCGATGAATGTAGCCCTGAATGTAGGGACACATGCGAGCACCGATGAGGCACAAGACCTCAAAGGGCGGTATTTGGTTTCCTTGAAACTCATCGAGCGGCTGCACCGGCTGTTGCTTGATGTTATTAAAGATGAGTTCGAGCGTTTGGGCCGCGCCGACGTCAACAGCGTCCAGGCACTCCTGCTCTACAATATCGGCGATGCCGAGTTGACCGCGGGGGAGTTGACCAGCCGCGGCTACTATTTCGGCTCCAACGTTTCGTACAACCTCAAGAAGCTGGTCGATGCGGGCTATATCCATCACCAGCGTTCGACCACCGACCGCCGCTCCGTGCGGGTGAGCCTCACCGAAAAGGGCCAGGAGGTTTCGACGGTGGTGAACGGCCTGTTCCAGCGGCAGCTCCGCTCGCTGGAGCAGGTGGGCGGAATCGGCCAGGACGACCTCGAAATACTCAACAAGGCTCTGATTCGGCTTGAGCGCTTTTGGACGGATCAGATCCGCTATCAGCTTTAGACCGATCACAATCACGCGATTGCATCGCCCCGGTGGAGCACCTCCGCCGGGGCTTTGCTTTGGGCCGCCCAGATCTGCCCTCCAGCCCAAATTCGCCCCTATTTCCCAGGCATCTTGAAGCTTGGCTCCCGCGGCATCATTTCGATGTGGGGCGCTGACGAGGGAAGCATTCCAAAAGATGAGTTTTGGCTGCTCAGACTGCTGCCCGAACCAATCGACCAAGAGTTGGTCTTGGTTAAAGAATTTGTGAAGCCATACGAGGGATTATCAAGCCCGAAACGAGTAGAGCGGCGGTTCCAAAGCGCTTATAGTTAAGCGAGAGCCGAGGCCGCAGGGACGGGGAGCGGCATATGCCGAAATTGATCGACACAACTCAAGGCGGCACGCGCGCCGCGGCCGCCGTGGTGGCGGCGTGTTTCCTCGTCGCGACCGCGGTGCCGTCGAGTGCCGGACCGTTCACCTGGTTGAAGGGCAAGGACCAGCCCGGCCAGCAAGAGACCGTAGCCCCGCAAGGACAAACCCCTCAGGCGGGCGCAAGCAACCGCGGGGGGTTGTTCGGCGGGTTGTTTGGCGGGGGCCAACGCGGCTCGTCGTTAGGCACGCCGAACCACGAGTCGCATAAATCTGAGCTGCCTCTGGGCGATCCCGAGGTGGCCATGATCGTCAATCCGGCGCTTGGCTCGCCCACACTCGCGGCGAGCAACGTTGCGGCGACCAAGGCCGCCGTTGAGAAATACAAGAGCATCGTCGCGCAGGGCGGCTGGCCGGTGGTGCCGGCTGTTGCCATGAAGCCTGGTTCGCGCGGCCAGGAGATCGTGACGCTTCATCGCCGGCTGGAGATCAGCGGCGATCTCGTGGGCATGAGCATTCCCGACGAATACGGGGCCGCCGTGGTGGCAGCGGTGAAACGCTTCCAGCAGCGGCACGGCCTGCCGGCGACGGGAGTCATCGATTCCAAGGCGACTGTGGAAGCTTTAAATGTTCCCGCCAGCGTGCGCCTGGCGCAGCTCGAAGCCAACCTGAAACGTTTGCAGAGCCTCTCGCGGTCGGCGGCAAGCCGCCACGTGCTCGTCAATATTCCCGCAGCGCAAGTCGAAGCGGTCGAAGGCGGGCGTGTCGTGCAGCGTCATGCCGCTGTCGTAGGCAAGCTCGATCGGCCGACGCCTGAGATCTCCAGCAAGGTCTCGCAGATCAATTTCAATCCCTATTGGCACGTACCCCGAAGCATCATCCATAAGGATCTCGTGCCGAAGGGCCGGCAGTTCGCCGAGCGCGGTCAGGACATGCTCGCGGCTTACCGCATGGACGTATTCGACCAACAGGGTAACCCGATTGATCCGCGCCAGATCGATTGGTACGGCGAGGCCGTCTATAATTACAGCTTCCGCCAGCGCCCCTGGGAGGAGAACTCGCTCGGCTTCGTGAAGATCAACTTCCCGAACAAGGACGCCGTCTACTTGCATGACACGCCGCTCAAGAGTCTGTTCGGCAAGGCGATCCGTTTCGAAAGCTCTGGCTGCGTCCGCGTCCACAACGTCTCGTCGCTGGTAGCCTGGATTTTGCGCGATAATCCCGGCTGGAGCCTCGATCGCATCGAACAGATGAAGCACACCGGCGAGCAGGCGGACGTCCAAGTCGCAAAGCCGGTGGCAATCTATCTTGCCTATGTGAGCGCCTGGGCGACGCCTGACGGGCAGATTCACTTCCGCCCCGATATCTACAATCACGACGCTGGCGCATACGCCTCGGCGTACTAGCGGGCCAATCGCTTCAAACGGAGAAGGCCATCCAAGGAATTCTTGGATGGCCTTCCTGCATTGGCGTGTGGGGAATGGGCCGGGCCTGGCTCAATTAAGCCGACAGCTTCACGGGAATCTTGAGATATTGAACGCCGTTCGCGTCAGGCGGCGGCAGGTGGCCGGCGCGCATGTTGACCTGAATCGACGGCATCAGCAGTTCGGGTGCGGCAAGCGTCGCGTCGCGCGCCTCGCGCATGGCCACGAAAGCATCCTCGCTGACGCCGTCCTTGACGTGGGCGTTATGCGCCCGCTGCTCGGTGACCGAGGTCTCCCACGCATATTGATCACGGCCCAGGGCCTTGTAGTCGTGGCACATGAAAAGGCGCGTCTCGGGCGGCAAAGCGAGTAGACGCTTGATGGAACGGTAAAGCGTACGCGCGTCGCCGCCAGGGAAGTCGGCTCGCGCCGTGCCGAAGTCCGGCATGAATAGCGTGTCGCCGACGAACACGGCGTCGCCGATCTTGTAGGCGACGTCGGCCGGCGTGTGCCCCGGCACGTGCATCACTTCGACCTCGAGCGTCACAAGCGGAAAACGCTCGCCGTCGGCGAAGAGTCGATCGAATTCACTTCCGTCGCCGCTCAAGTCGGTGGCGTTGAACACCGGCCGGAAGATTTTCTGCACGTCGCGGATATGCTCGCCAATGCCGACCTTGGCTCCGGTCTTAAGCTTGATATAGGGCGCGCCGGACAGATGGTCGGCGTGAGCATGGGTCTCCAGGACCCAATCAATGGTCAGACCGTCCTTCTCGGCCGCCTTGAGGATAACGTCGGCGGACTTGGTCGAGCCCTTGCCGCTCGCGTGATCGTAGTCGAGCACAGGGTCGACCACCGCGGCCCGCTTCGTTTGGGGATCGGCTACGAGGTAGCTCACCGTATTGGTGGGCTCGTCGAAAAACGCCTGAATCCAGGGAGTGCCGAACATGGGAAAGCTCCTTTTCTCAATAAGAATGCTGGTTTCTGTTGACTAATATATTAGCCAGACCTAAATTAGCAAGAGCTAATAGAGAGGAGGATCTGACCTGTGCCGCGTGCACCCGCCGATCTGGCCACGTTTGAGGCCAATGCCACCTTAGTGGCCGGCATTCTCCGTGCGCTCGCCAATGAGCGGCGGCTGATGGTGCTGTGCAAGCTGGTGGAATGGGGTGAGGCGAATGTCGGTTCCCTGGCCGAGGCGGTGGGGTTGTCGCAGTCCGCGACGTCTCAGCATCTCGCCAAGATGCGGGAGGAGGGGCTCGTCGCCTTCCGCCGCGATGGCCAGACGCTTTGGTACCGCATCGCCGAACCGCGCACCGAGTTGCTGCTCGGCTATCTCCAGAAACTCTATTGCCGCGATACCTAACCCTCGAGAGCTCCTAGACCAATGGAGTACCCCATGAGCCTTTCCGCCATCAGCCCTGCGGACGCCAAACGCCTCATCGACCAGGGGGCTACCCTCATCGATATTCGCGGCGCCGACGAGCGCGCCCGCGAGCACATCCCCGGCTCCCATCATGGACCGCTCGCGCAAATGACCGATTTTGCGGGAGTGCGGCAAGGCCAAGCTGCTCACCATGATGCCCTGGAACCGCAACGTGGGTGGGGTTTGACGC
>CAYUTT010000029.1:0-1087 GCA_964447575.1 uncultured Methyloceanibacter sp. | reverse complement strand
GGCCAAGCTGCTCACCATGATGCCCTGGAACCGCAACGTGGGTGGGGTTTGACGCCCATGCCGCTCGGACTTGTCCCCGTAACGCTTCTGCTGGGCTCGGGCGCGCTCGTGGGCGTCACGCTTGGGGTCATCGGGGGAGGTGGCTCGGTGCTCGCGGTGCCGCTCCTCGTCTATCTCGTGGGCGTGCCATCGGCCCATGTCGCCATCGGCACCTCGGCTGTGGCCGTCGCCCTCAGTGCGGCCTGGGGCTTGGCTGCCCATGCGCGGCTCGGCACTGTGAAATGGCCGTGCGCGCTCGTGTTCACTGCGGCGGGTGTCGCCGGAGCTCTCGCCGGCGCAAGTCTGGGCAAGCAACTCGGTGGCACGGAGCTGCTCGCGCTATTCGGCCTCGTGATGATCGGCGTCGGCATCTACATGCTGATAGTACGGCTTCGAACCCCAGGCTACGATGTCCGCCTGACACCTGAGAGTGCGGCGCATCTTCTGCCGCGCCTGCTAATCTTTGGAGCCGCCGTCGGCCTGCTGTCGGGCTTCTTTGGCATTGGCGGGGGCTTCCTGATCGTTCCGGGCTTGGTCCTTGCGACCGGCATGGGTCTGCAAAGCGCCATCGGCAGCTCGCTCTTCGCGGTGACAGCGTTCGGTCTTACTACGGCGACCAGCTATGCCGCCTCGGGGCTGGTCGACTGGCGCCTCGCACTGCTCGTTCTCGCCGGCGGCGTTCTCGGAACCTTGCTCGGTACGCGGGTCAATGTGCGACTAGCGGGTCATAAGCGGGCGCTCGCCTCGGTCTTCGCGGGCCTGGTGATCGCCACGGGCGTCTATGTGGTGGTGACCGGCCTCTTGAAGATTCTCGCCATAGCCTAGGCACCGGCCAAGCCATCTTTTAAGGTCTTGTAATAGTGTGTAATCCCGTTGGTTTTCGGACCAAGGCGAGCTAGGCTGACCCTAGCCGATCCACGGTTTGGGTGTTGCTAGCGCGCCTGCGCGACATGTGGTATGGCCAGCCAAACGCGCCTAGAGTGCGCGTCGTGAGGAGAAAACCTGCGGGCACCTAGCCTCTAGGCCAAGCGGGGTCTTTTGAGCTCGA
>CAYUTT010000028.1:0-11613 GCA_964447575.1 uncultured Methyloceanibacter sp. | reverse complement strand
TAGTTAATTGCCGGCGAAACCCAGAGAGCGCGTGACATCGTTGCTGGGTGGTCTCCACCGTGCGGCCTTGGACACGGCTGGCCGCTTGACCCCCGAGGTCGGCATTGGGAAGCCGTCTGCATCTCCAAAGAGCGCGCGTGCGAGCTGGTGGTCGAGCCCGTAGAGGTCCGGATAGAGGGTAATCTTGTTCGACTCGTCCGCGACCGCGGTGAAGTAAGTCGAGTAGACCGGAATCTCGGTGTCGAGCGTCACTCGGTCGTTGACGCTGTTCTCCCAGAGGTCTTCGACCTTGCTCTCCGGCCATCCGTTGCCTTCCGCGAGAATGACCTTCGCGAAGAGATCGGGCTTTTCCATGCGAACGCAATCATGACCGATCGCTCGCATGGAACGTTGAAAGTATTTGCGTCGGGCCGGCCACGTGTCGTGCAGGACGAAGGCGTGCCTGTTGGGCAGCAAAAACTTCACTTTGCCGACATTGCTGTGCGGGCCCGGCCTCTGGGTGAAGGTGTAATCGAGAATGTTCACTCGCCGCCAGTCGATCTTTGTCGGGTCAACGGGTCTCCCCTGATAGCTCACCGTGAACCCTGACTTTTTGAGGATCGTGTAGTCCTTTTTGCGCAAGGCTGGGGCCAGGTTCTCCCGCAGCACCGTAGGCGGTGCGATCCATTCGGGGTTGAACACGACCGTCGTCATGTCCGCCGACAGGACCGGCGTCGCATAGCCGATCGTGCCCACCTGCGTCTTGTCCGCATAGATGGTCTCGCCGTCCTTGACGACATACAGCATGAACGCGGGCGTATTACTCCATACGTAGACGCGACTCAGATTTTCCGGCATCCACCGCCAGCGCTCCATATTCATGATGATGCGCTTGGCCTCGGTGCTGAGCTTGCCGGCAGCATCGCCGTCTCGTGACACAAGCAAGGCTCGGCGCAGGCGCGCGAACTGCGCGTGTTGGGGCTGGAGCGACCGGAGGTAGGCGCCCGGCGCCTCGGCCGCCGCAATCTCGGTGAGCACGGTGTTTGGATCGCGCACTGGTGGCGTCTGGAACACTTTCCCGCCAAGCGCGGCGGGGTTGGAGCGTCCGCCGCGGGCGAAACGCGCATATTTCAGAATGGCGAGATTCAGCTTTATTTCGGCGATGGCTTGGTCGTCCGGTCCCGACGGCAGGGCCCCGGCCGACGGCAGATCGAAGGCGGCTGCGTCGAGGCCCCAATCGCCGGCTTTCTCGATCTCGAACAGAGCTTGTTGGCCCCTTGCCGAAAGCCCCATATCGGTGGTCCACAAGGACCCGGGCCGGTTTTCATAGAAAGCTTCGAGCGCGGCGAGATCGTCTGCTTGCGTCCCCTGGCGCAGGTCAGCGTCGGCAAGCTCGACGCGAATTATCGACGTAACGCTTTCGGGGACCGCCGTGGGCGTGAATGGGGCTGGAGCAGCAGACGGCAAGGACGCGGAAGGAGCGTCCGACAAGGGGGCCGGCTCTTGGGCGCACGCCGAGCGTCCGGCCGTAAAGGTCAAGGCTTGGGCCGCGCACAAGAAAACAGGAACGAGGCAAGATCCGCGCATCCCCCATGCCTCCTTGAGATCGCAATGAGACTATCGCGCGCTTTAGCCGGGAGCCAGACCTTTGGCCGTACTGTCAGGCAGGCCAACTTCTAAAGTTGCGCTGTGCGCCTCAGGTTGCTGACACGGTGCTGACACGGACAGCTCGGCACAGACCGGAGCCAGTAACTTTGTTTAATTATTTTAGAGGCTTAATGGTGGGCGGTACTGGACTCGAATCAGTGATCCCTGCGATGTGAAACTTGTTTCGATCAGCGGCTGAACAAAGGGGAGGGTGCTTAACAGGAGTCGCCTGAAAAGGCGGCCTGAGCAGGGTGATTCTCTCATCCTCGCCAGTCAGGCTGCCCGGGTGGAGTCCCGTCCGGCTGGGGCGAAGTAATCCGGAACATCGGTTTCCGTGTGCGAGCTACGTGGACGACGCTCAATGGCCCGCCGGCGATGAGCATTCCGCTTTGGGTCGCGCTTCAGAGGAACCATTTTTGGCTTCTCATGTTTAAGCTTCAGTCGAAGGGACTATCTCATGCACAACATATTTTGGATCATTGGCGTGGTCGTGGTCGTCCTAATCTTGCTGTCTTTCTTTGGACTGCGTTAAGCGCGCCTTCAAGTCATCAAGGGACCGTTCTTCTACTATGTCGTCACATTACGAAAGGAACAACTATGGGCTTGTTTGATTTTGTAAAGGACGCTGGCAAGAAGCTTTTTGGGTCCAGCGAGGCCAACGCCGCTGAAGCCATCGCCAAAGAAGTCGGTGACCCAGACCTGAAGGACAAAATAGAGGTCGAGATTGATGGCGACAGGGTCAAAATCCGCGGCGAAGTTCCATCCCAGGAGATGAAAGAGAAGGTGATCGTTGCGGCAGGAAATGTCGAAGGCATCTCAAAAGTCGAGGAAGATCTGACAACGACCGAGAAAACGCCTGAGGCAACCTTCCACACCGTGGAGAAAGGTGACACGCTGTGGGCTATTGCTACGAAAAACTACGGCGACGGCTCTAAGTTCAAACTTATTTTCGAAGCCAACAGGCCGATGCTGTCTGATCCGGACGAGATCTATCCAGGCCAAGTCCTGCGCATACCACCTCTCGAAAAGGCACCGAGCGTTTAGACCCCTTCCGAAAAAGACGACGTGCCTGTTGCTACTGCGATCAACGAGACATTCCTAGACGACGAGAAGCTGTAGCAAAAAGGGAGGACCAGAAGGTCCTTTATAACAAAGCCACGCAGGAATGACCCAAGCAACCCGCGCCAGCGGCATGTCGGTCGAGCAATACAACCAACTCACGACGGTCGTGCAGTCCGACCCGGAACTTTCCCAGCGGCTCCAGAGCCACATAGACAAAGAACTTGTAACAAGGGGCGCCTCCAAAAGCGAGTGTGGCATGTCCGGCCCGGCGTCACGGGCCGCATTGCGGCATCTCTCGTCGTGACCTACCTAAAACATATGATCAGAACCATCATCGCCGGAATTGCTTCCGTAAGCGTTGCGGTCTCGCAGGCCGCAAACGCCGCCGAAAGCTACGAAAGCGGGGAGACGCTGTTGTCCCTTTGCGAGAAGCCCCAGGACAGCTCGCTGTATGGCTTTTGTGCTGGTTACATTATTGGTGCAGCCGATGTTCTAGATGAGGAATCGTTCTGTCCTCCCGAAGGACACGAGAAGCTGCAAATCGTCGATGTCACCGTTCAATGGCTTCGCGACCATTCTGGGAACCGGCAAGAGCCAGCCCACTCGTTAGTTTCCAAAGCCCTCGCAGAAAGCTTCCCCTGCAGTTAGCGGGGATCCCAGCGCCCGTGAGCTCGTTCTGGTCGTCGTAGCCGTAGTCGTTCGCTTTGCTGGTATCGACTTTCCGGTCTTACCCACCCACGGATTCCTCATCCTGCTACTGGGCTATTTGGTTCTCCTTGCCGGTAACGTGCTTCGGTAGGTGTAGAGTTTGCTTCAACCACTGAAGGGGCGCCCGACCGAAGCCGACGCTTACGAGGCGACCGGTTCACACCCTCGGCAGCATCGAAGCGAGGCCGTCCTCGGCGGCCTGCATCATCACTACGTTCGCATATGATTTCCGACGGGGACAGGAGGAATCTGACAGGATCAGGCTCAATGGCGAGATGCGGCCCAACCTGAGACCTTGAGCGGTTCACGCTTCCCGGAAACAGCCTGTTCCCGAATTTGGGAGCCATATGGGGTTGGGAGCCATATGGGGAATGTCGGAACAAAGCATAACGTCACAAGTTTGATAGAGGCCCTACTTTTTTGACACACATCCTCACGCGGCAGGAGATCACGACAATGGCAACTGCTAGCAACGTAGGCCAAGGGCCGAAGAGTTCAGACCGAACTGCCACACTGCAATCTGGGAAGGGCACGACGACGATCGCTGACACGGTCGTAGCAAAGATCGCCGGTCTCGCAGCCCGGGAAGTCGACGGGGTGCATGCCCTGAAAGCGGCCGGCACCGGTGGCACCATTGCGGACTTTGCCTCGAAAGTCGCTGGCGGCGATGAGCGCAACTCGGGAGTCAGCGTTGAGGTCGGCGAACGCGAAGCCGCAATCGATCTCGGCATGACGGTCAAGTACGAGGTCGACATCCCGAAGGTGGCCCAGGCGGTCCGTCAGAACATTATCTCGCGTGTGAACTCGATGACCGGCCTGAGCGTCACTGAGGTAAACATTACGGTAATCGACCTCTTCTTCCCTGAAGACGAGCAGGCTGCTGCCGACAGGGTCAAGTAGTTCCCTGTAATGGACTCCACGGACCGCCTGCAACTGGCTCGGTTCCTCGGGGACGCCGCTATCGCCGTTCCGGGCGTGGTCGGCTTGCGTGGTGGGCGGTCTGGCGAAGTAACCGAGTACGGGCCGGGTGGCCGTGTCAGCGGCGTTGCCGTTACCGCAGCGGCGGAGCGCCTCCAGGTGACGGTGTCGATCGCCGCTCGCTACTCGCCCGACCTCGATCTCGCCCGCTTGGCCGGCCGAGTTCGCCGCGCCGTCCAGCGTGTAGCGGACGAGCGAGTACCGGATACCGTTAAGCGCGTTGACGTAGTGGTCGCCGACCTAGTCACATAAGAGGCAACGCCATGAACATCTTGAACCGCGTCCTCGTCATCCTCTTCACGCTCCTGGTCATCGCTGCGTCGTCGCTGGTCTTGGCAGTGACCCTGGAACTAATGGCGCCGCAGCGTCTGCGGGTCCCATTACTGTCGGACGTACTGGAACCCTTCGCTGAGCTGCAGCCCCCACCGCAGACCGTGGCGATCGCCGTCGCCGCAGGCTTGCTGGTGCTGGCGCTCGTGGTGCTGATTGCCGAGTTAACGCCTTCGCCGCGCGACAAGAAGCTCACCATCAAGAAGGACGATCTCGGGCGCGTCACCGTTTCAAAGAACGGCCTTCGCAGACTCGTGGACCGAGAGGCGGCCCTAGTTCCCGGTGTGATGGAGGCTCGCTCGGAGCTCTACGAGAGCAAGCAGGGTCTAAGAGTGAAATCTCGCGTTTCTGTCGATCCGGGTAGCGACGCACCGCAGCTCACCGACCAGGTCCGCGACCGTATCAAGGGCGCACTAGAGCGCCATTTCGGACAAGTAGCCGAGGTCGCGGTGGATGCTCAGATCGAGCCGCTCGACCGCAAAAAGCGGCGCCGCGTGCGTTAAGCAGCCTGTCGGCTTTTTCGGTCCAAGGCGGAGCCTCCCGGTAAAATAGCGAGAATACTTCCAATGATCCGCATGATGAGCGTTTCCACCCGATTGATCGTGATACTGACTTTTCGGCGTGGAATGTCAAACGCATGGCCGTATTTTGTCCGCGGTAAAGGAGCGGCCAGGGCAAACTTGCGACTCATTTGCCCTCCGGACCGTATTCCGGGGATTCAATTCCGACGCTGCTAGGAGGAAGAAAACATGCTTAAACTCATCCGAGCCGCCCGTGGCGTCAGTCCGGTGCTTCCGCCGGTCGCCGGGGCGCTTCTCATCATCATGGGTATCGTGATCATCGTCTACCCCCAAGTCCTTGTGTGGATCGTGGGCATCGCCTTCATCCTCGCCGGCGTAGCTGCCCTCGCCGATACGCTCATGAGCAGATAGGCCTTTTACGGCTCTTTCGCCGATGTGCCTTTCCAATACTGTCCCTGTCGGAAGCCCGATCTGCTGACAAATGAAGCCGAATCGGACGAGCTGCCAGCCGATGAGGGATATCTGCAGCCTGCTCGGTGTGCCTTGGCCGAAATCCTCTTGCTTCGACACCAACGCAATGTTTCTGCAACGAAAATCTCCAGCCGGTCGATCCGGATTTCTTCGACATCGCCATCCGCAGCAAGCTTTATGTGTCGTACTTCGGCAGCGCCTCAGATGGTGTCCGCATCGGCCAGTGGGACCTCAACAAGATGCGGATGAAGGAGATTCCCTGTAATCGTCACCGACGTGGAGCTTTCCCGTGTCAGATCAAAGCCGACCCCATGCGCAGTAGTACAACAAGGACGATGAGGATGATGCCGAGGATACCGATGCCGCCGTGACCGAAGCCGTAGCCGTAGCCGACGAAGCGGCCACTAAAGCCAACAGGAGGATGATGAGTATAATCCGGCGAAGGTCGACTTCAAGATCAAGGCCAAGCAGTTCATCAAAATCTACAGCCAGATGGCGTCGATCATGCCCTTCGAGGTGATTGAGTGGGAGCAGCTGTTCTGGCTGCTCAAGTTTCTGATCCCAAAGCTTGCGATCAAAGACCCTGGCCAGGATGCGCTGGATGAATTGCTCGAGTTTGTCGATCTTTCGTCATGCGGCCTGGAGCGCGTCAAGCTGAGCCACTCGACTCTCGACCGCACCACTTACGACAATGGGCGTTGCATTGCGTGAGGGGGCATCAAGGCCAACCACGCGAGCTGACAGTTTGCTGAGGTCGCCGCTGCGCTCGTTCTCAAGGGCGGGCTACCAGTACGCGCAAGCCCAGATGCCAGCGGCTCCCATTCTGGGGACCAATCTGGTGACAAGTGGTCGGAGTGGCAGGATTTGAACCTGCGACCCCCTCGTCCCGAACGATGCTGCTGGTACACTTGTACCAAGGTGCACTGTGTGAATTGAAGCTAAGCCATTGATTTGGATGGTGGGCGGTACTGGACTCGAACCAGTGACCCCTGCGATGTGAACACAGTGCTCTACCAGCTGAGCTAACCGCCCGTTCTTTGCGTGGAGCACGCTCGCACCTTGCTGGCGCGGCTGGAAGCGGGATTTAGCGATTGGGTCCCCGACAAGTCAAGGAGGCTCGGATTTCGCCCGTCGCCGGACTCACTATTGGCCGGAGGCTATCTCGCTGACGGTCGCCAACTTCTCCTTGACCTGCTGGGCCTTGCCTTCCGTGCAGAGCGCGTCAGCCTGGTCGAGAAGCTCGTTGATCTTATCTTCTTCGGCCTCGCTCAGGGCCCCGGCCTCGATCTTGGCGTTCACCAGCGCCTCGGTCTCGATCAGCGCTGCCTCGCATGCCGTTGTGCCCAGAGGCTTGTCTTGGGCGAAAGCGGCCGAGACCAAAGACGTCGCCACGCAAGCGCTCAACAGGGTTCCGACGCGCATATCCGGGGCTCCTACGCGGCTAGGCCTTAGTCGGTCCCGTGGGCGGAATTGCGGCGCATCTCTCTCTCGCGCGTGTCCTTGGGTCCCGGCAGGTGCCGCCCCTTGCGGCCTTGCAAGCCGTGGCGTAGAGAGCGGGCATGCAACGGAGAACTCCGTCGATCCTCAAAGAGCAGTGCCTGATCGGCGGCACGTGGACCGGCAGGCCCATCCTCGACGTCACCAATCCGGCGACCGGCGAGGTCGTCGGCCGCGTGCCCGACCTCGGGCAGACGGAGACGCGCGCCGCGATCGAGGCCGCGAATGCCGCCTTCCCGGCATGGAGCGGCATGCTCGCCAAGGAAAGAGGGGCGATCCTGCGCCGCTGGTACGAGCTCCAGCGCGAGCACAAGAAAGACTTGGCGCAGCTTATGACCGCCGAGCAAGGGAAGCCCTTGGCGGAAGCGCGCGCCGAGGTCGACTATGCCTCCTCCTTCACCGAGTTTTACGCCGAGGAGGCGAAGCGCATTCTGGGCGAGATCATTCCGACGCCGAAGAAGAGCGGCCGCATGCTCGTACTAAAGCAGCCCGTGGGTGTGGTCGGCGCCATCACGCCGTGGAACTTCCCACTCGCCATGATTACCCGCAAGATCTCGCCGGCACTCGCCGCCGGCTGCACGGTGGTGGTGAAGCCCGCGCCGGAGACGCCGCTTTCGGCGCTCGCGCTTGCCGCGCTCGCCGAGCGCGCGGGGGTACCGGCGGGCGTGCTCAATATCGTGACGGGCGACGCCGAGGCGATCGGCGGCGAGCTGACCTCCAATCCACTCGTGCGCTTGATCACCTTCACGGGTTCGACGGAGGTGGGCAAGTTGCTCATGCGCCAATCCGCGGCCACGGTGAAGAAGCTCTCCTTGGAGCTCGGCGGCAATGCGCCCTTTATCGTGTTCGATGACGCCGACCTCGATGCCGCGGTGGAAGGCGCTCTCGCCTCGAAATACCGGAACTCCGGACAGACTTGCGTCTGCGCGAACCGCATCCTGGTGCAGGACGGCGTCTACGACCGTTTCGCCATGATGCTTGCCGATGCGGCGGCGAAGCTCACGGTCGGCCCGGGACACAAAGAGGGCGTCGCACAGGGGCCGCTCATCAACGATGCCGCGCTCGCCAAGGTCGAGGCCCATGTCGCGGATGCGCTTGCCAAGGGCGCGAAGGCGCTGACCGGCGGTAAACCGCATGCGCTCGGCCGTACCTTCTACGAGCCGACCGTGCTCACCGAAGTCACGCCGCAGATGCAGATCGCGCAAGAAGAGACGTTCGGCCCGGTGGCGCCGCTATTCCGATTTCGCGACGAGCAGGAGGCGATCCAACTGGCGAACGGCACGCCGTACGGGCTCGCCGCGTATTTCTACACACGCAACCTGTCGCGCGCCTGGCGGGTGGCCGAAGCGCTCGAATATGGCATGATCGGCGTCAATGAGGGGATCATCTCTTCCGAGCTGGCGCCGTTTGGCGGGATGAAGGAATCCGGGCAAGGCCGCGAAGGTTCCCATCATGGGATCGATGAGTTCGTTGAGCTGAAATACGTCATGATGGGGGGGCTCGAAGCTTGATGGCGGACAGCGCGGCGAATCTCGACGACTTCAAGGTGCAAGCGGCGCGCGCCGCGATCGATCTCGTGAAGCCCGGCATGCGGCTTGGGCTCGGCACGGGCTCGACTGCCTATCACTTCGTCGATGCGGTCGGCGAGCTGGTGCGCAACGGCCTCGAGGTGACCTGCGTTCCGACCTCGGAGGCGACACGCGCCCATGCGGAGAAGCTCCGCATCCCGCTATCGTCTCTCGACGAGACACCGCAACTCGATCTCACCGTGGATGGCGCCGACGAGATCGACGATCAGCTCCGTCTGATCAAGGGGGGCGGTGGCGCGTTGCTGCGCGAGAAGATCGTGGCGACCGCATCGGACCGCATGGTGGTCATCGCCGACGACAGCAAGCTGTCCGAAACGCTTGGCCGGCACCCGCTACCCGTGGAGGTGGTGCGTTTCGGCTTGCGCGCCACCATGCGGCTGATCGAGGCGCTCGCGGCGGAAGCGGGGTGCGAGGGCGAGATCAGGCTCCGGCCGGGGCAGGGCGATCTGCCCTATGTCACCGACCAAGGCAATCTCATCGTCGACTGCGCCTTCCACAAGATCTCCGAACCGGAAGTGCTCGCCTTTGCTTTGAAGCGGGTGCCGGGCGTGGTCGAGCATGGGCTCTTTCTCGGCCTCGCGGACCTGGCCATCGTTGCCGGCGCGGATGGCGTCCGGGCGATCCAGCGTCCGGGAGCGTGACGCCAAGTGGCCGCGTACGACTACGATCTTTTCGTCATTGGCGCAGGTTCGGGCGGCGTCCGTGCAGCGCGACTCGCCGCCGAGCTCGGCAAGCGCGTCGGCATCGCCGAGGAATACCGTATCGGGGGCACTTGCGTGATCCGCGGCTGCGTGCCGAAGAAGCTGCTCGTCTATGGCAGCCGATACGGGGCCGAGATCGAGGATGCGCGCGGCTACGGCTGGAGCTGCACGGACGTGCGCTTCGACTGGCCGACGCTGATCCACAATGTCAGGCGCGAGGTGGACCGGCTGAACGGCGTCTATACGCGCACCCTGGAGAAGGCCGGCGTCGACCGTTTCCTCACCCGCGCCAAGGTCGAGGGCCCGCACACGGTACGCCTTGCCGATCGTAATGAGCCTATCTCCGCCGCGCATATTCTGATTGCGACGGGCGCACACCCGGCGACGCCAGACGTGCCCGGGAAGGAGCATCTGATCAGCTCCAACGAGTGCTTTCAGCTCGAAGCGTTGCCCGACAGCATCGTCATCATTGGCGCGGGTTATATCGGCATGGAGTTCGCCTCCATCTTCGCAGGTCTGGGCGTCGCCGTGACCGTGCTGTACCGCGGCGATCAGATCCTAAGGGGTTTCGACATGGACCTGCGCGACGGCTTGGCGGAGGCCCTGCGTGACCGCGGCGTGGATCTCCGCATGAACACGAACGTGGCGTCCATCGACCAGGAGGAAGACTGCTACCGGGTCCACTTGAGGGAGGGGAGCTCGGTCGCGGCCTCGCTCGTGATGGCGGCCACGGGGCGGGTGCCGAACACGGCTGGGCTCGGCCTCCAGCAGGCGGGCGTGGAGCTCGGCTGGAACGGGCATGTGGTCGTGGACGAGTATTCGAAATCGTCGGTGGACGGCATCTATGCTGTGGGCGACGTGACCGATCGGATGCAACTCACACCCGTGGCCATTCGCGAGGCCAACGCCTTCGTCGAGACCGTGTTCGAGGACAAGCCCGAGGCGATGGACTACATCTTCGTGCCCACGGCCGTATTCTCGGAGCCAGAGATCGGCACGGTCGGGTTCACCGAGGAGCAGGCGCGGGAGCGCTGCCGGCTCATCGACATCTACAAGTCGAGCTTCCGGCCGATGCGTGCGACCATCAGCGGCCGCAATGAGACGATGCTGATGAAGCTGGTACTCGATGCGGAGACCGACAAGGTGCTCGGCGTGCATATTCTCGGACCCGACGCAGCAGAGATCGTACAAATGGCGGCGGTGGCGCTCAGGCTCGGGGTTACCAAGGCGCAGCTCGATGAGACCATGGCGCTCCATCCAAGCGTCGCCGAAGAGCTTGTCACCATGCGGCACAAATGGGAGCCGCCAACACCGATCAAGGGGTCCGATGCGGCGGCTTGAGGACAAGATCGCGCTGGTCACAGGCGGCGGCGCCGGGATCGGCCGCGCCATGTGCGAGACCTTCGCCCGGGAAGGCGCCCATGTGATCGTCGCCGATATCGACGGCGATGCCGCTAAGGAGGTGGCCGGCGCCATCGCCACGACGAACGGCGCGGCGACGGCACACACCGTCGACGTCACCGACACGGCTCAGGTCAAGGTGCTGATGGCGGCGATCAAGGCGGCGCATGGCAGGCTCGACGTTCTGGTCAACAATGCGGGCGTCGGCGCACGCGCTGACTTCCGCCATCTTTCCGATGAGGATTGGGACAAGGTCTGGGCCGTGAATCTCGACGGCACGGTGCGCTGCGCGCGCGAAGCCTTCGATCTGATGCGCGCCTCCGGCAAGGCGTCGGTCATCAATCTCTCGTCGGTCATGGCGGCCAAGCATACGCGGCAGATGGCCGTCTACTCGGCGACCAAGGGCGCGGTGTCGGCGTTGTCGCGGAGTCTCGCCGTCGAGTATGCGCCCTATGGCATCCGCGTGAACACGCTGCTGCCGGGCTATGTCGAGACGGCGCTGATCGGGCGCTACTTGCAAAATCCGATGATCGCCAAGGGGCTGCTCGCCCAGACGCCGCTACGCCGCTTCGGTACGCCGGAGGATATCGCCAATGCGGCGCTGTTCCTCGCTTCCGACGAGGCGGCCTATATCACCGGTGCCGCCCTCAATGTCGATGGCGGCATGCAGACGACGCTCTAGAGCGATTTCCGTTCAGTTTGCATCGTATCCTGCGGCGACGAAGTAGT
>CAYUTT010000027.1:0-11687 GCA_964447575.1 uncultured Methyloceanibacter sp. | reverse complement strand
GGGGCACACAAATTCCATCGTCCTGCCAACAAATCGATTCATCGTCCAGATACGCTCCGGACGAGGATGCGGATAGATAGGAGGCCCACTATGGACGAGGGACATTTGTCGCTGCGCGCCGCTCTAGTTGAGAATCGGCTCGAGGACTTTGTGCGTCAGGCGCAGACAAATGGCGCAGAGCTCAGAAAGGGTTCGGAGTTCGAGCGTGGGTTGGCGCTGCTTCAAGTGCAGCGTAGCCAAAGCCAGGCGCAAATCCCCATTTCTACGTCTGCGGAGAAGCGTTGAACCTGGCGGGGGTGTCCCCCTGTGAACTGAAAGTGACTGTTCGGCACGATGAAAAACGCACGGTCCAAACGAACCGAACAATCGCCAGCCACCTTTCCTCTGCGTTCCCGGGGGCCGGCCATAGTCATGGCGGTATTGGCAGCCGCCGCGCTCGGCACGGCCCTCTATCTGCGCTTCAGAATCATCCAGAATACGCCTCTCGGCTTGGCTTGTGAGGCGGGACTGGACACCCTGACCTGTTCGGCGAGGCTATTCATAGTCCAACTCTTCAATCTCAACGTCTTTGGCTGGACAGCGATGATCGCCGCCGTGTTTCAGCTGTGGCGGCCGAATCTCGTAGCCTTCGGCATCGGCCTTGTCGCGGCCCTCGCCGGGCTCGTGCTGTACAATACGAATGCTTCGGCGCTGGCCGCCGCCTTGCTCGTACTCAGCTTGGCGCGGCCCGCGCCCGCAGCGCCGTCGCGGCAAGCAGGATAAGCAGCACCGCGAGCCACACCGCCTGCCAATTGACCACACTTTCATTGATGACGATGTACATAGCCGCGAAGGCCAGGATGATGGCTGCCGCCGTCTCCGCGCGGCCTGGACGCCACGCACCGTCACGGTGAAAGAATGAAAGGACGAAGAGAGCCGTGACAGGGCCCGTCAGCGCTTCTACCGGGAAGTCCTTGTAGCGCGGGTCGAAGACGAGGCCGAGCGATACCTGGATTCCGGCGACGACGGTTGCGGCGAGCAGCAGGGCGAGCGCCGGCGTCGTCCACTCTTTCTGTCGCCAGGCCGCGGAAGAGAGCGCATCGGCGAAGCCGGTCAAGTCGCCGCCGCGGGCCACTGCATACGCCGCCGCAAGGGGAACGGCTAGGGCAAGGAAGAGCATTCCCGCCGCCCTCAGCTGGCCGCTGAAGAAGACGCTTTCCCCGGCGAGACCCATGACCGCTGCCCCGAAAGTCAGGCCCGCGGTAAGAGCGATCGCCGCCGAGGCGAGGACACGTTTCCAGCTGGAGTCGCGCCGTCTTCCGCCCAGCCAGGCGGCGCCGAACACGAGTAGAACCGCGCCGACGCCGAGCGCCGCCTTGGTCCGCCAATCGGGATGGTTCGACACGGGCTCGCCGAGGCGGAACTTCGGTTCCCTATGGGCATTGTCGAAAAGTCCCCAATGCGCGCCGACCGTCCCCTCGAGCTGCTGTTTCCAGGGCTGGTCGAAGGCCTCGATCAGGTTCACGCCCCAGCCCTCGGCCTTGGCGGTGGCAACCACGCCGCTCAGCACGAGGGCTTGATTGACGGGCGAGGGCAGCGCCTGGTCGCGCATCCGCCCGGCGCTCGGCCAGCCCACCTCGCCGATGAAGATTTCCTTCTGCGGAATGCGCTCCTCGACAAATTGCCGCACCTCTCGCACATGGGCTACGGCGTCCGCCGCCCCCACCGGGTGGTCTTCCCAATAGGGCAGGATATGGATCGTCACGAAGTCGACCGCTTCGACGAGCTCGGGCGCCCTCAGCCAGAATTCCCAGACGTCGGCGTAGGTCACGGGCAGCCCGGAACGCTCTTTGACCTCGGCGATATATCGCTTCAGCCTGCCGGCGGACAGCTCGCCCCGGAGCAGGGTTTCATTGCCGACAATCAGCGCCTGGACCACGTCCGGGTGCTGCTTGGCAACGGCCAACGCCGCCTCGACCTCGAGCCGGTTCTCCGCACGGTCCCGGCTCAGCCAAATACCTTGCAGCACTCTTAGCCCGTTGGCGCCGGCGATCGCGACAATCCTGCCTTGCTCCTTCGCCGCCGCATAAGTCCGCACGCAGGAGGTGATGCGGGATAGGCGCTCCATATCCTCCTCGATCTGGCCTTCAGGTATGGTGAGCCCTTCGGCAAAGGGGGACTGGTCGCCGTGAAGGGGCGTGTAAGAGACGCAGCCAAGCTTCTCTCCCTGGCCTAGTGGAGAGGTGGGGAGAGGCACTGGGCGTCCTAGCCAAGACCAGGTCGCCACGACCGTGCCGGCGACGAATGCGAACAGTAGAAAGCGGAGCATGAGGGGCATGGCAGGGAACATTATGGAGGGGAGCGCATTCAAAACCTGCGGCATAGATGCAACGACTGAACTTCCAGATGCCGATCGCGTTGCGACGTGTTACAAAACGGTTGCCGTTGGTCTGCCCAAATTTGGTGTTTCAACGCAGAGATGGATCGTATCGAGCCTCGCCTTCTGACACCCTCTGTCGTTCTCCGATTGGCTGCCGTCGTCCTGTTGGCCGGCGGCATTTTCATGGCGAACCCCATGTCCGTCGTGGCCCAAAATCAAGGTTCGGAGCAGAAGCCACCCGAACGGGACGAAGGCGCCGAGGCGGACCCGGAGGAAGCTGAGCAGCGCGCCAAGGAGGAGCGCAAGGCCCTTGAGGAGTACGAGCAGGCGGCGAAAGGTCTGCCCCCCAGGGCCGGTACTCCAGAATGCGTCTGGACCGGCCGGCGGATCGCCAGCCTCCTTTGGCGCGACGATCTCGGCACGGCCGAACGCTACATGGACCTCTATAGGCAATTCGATTGTTCTCCAGAGCACCTGAAGTTGGCCTTTCGCTGCGTTATCAAGCAGGGGCCGCTCGATCCCAAAGCCGCCGAGGAACTCGCCGCCCGAGTTCACGACTGCTGGGTCCTGCCCGAGGAGCCGGGCAAAGAGGCGAGCCGGGCAACCTCCACAAAAAACGGAACCAAACCCAAATAAGTGGGTTTGAAGGGGGAAACTGCAGGACTTCTCTGCGCTTCGCAGCCGAGGGGGACGGCAGCTTGAGTAAGAAGATGAGAACAGGGAACAATGCGCAACGTCCTCGCCGCCGCTGTGGTCGTAATTGCGGCCATACTTCACGCATGCGTCTGGTTCGTCCTGCATGACCGGGTGTCGCCACCGGATGCCAGAGACACTATCGCAAGCGTCTCCTTCGCCCCCATCAATCCCGATCTCGACGGGCAAGTCGATGCAACCACCGAAGCGCAGATCCGGTCGGATCTAGAAGCTATTGCGCCCCACACGCGCTTGATCCGCACCTATAGCTCCTCCGACGGGCATGAGCTGATTCCAGAGCTTGCAGCGGAGTATGGTCTCCGCGTCACGCTCGGCGCGTGGATCGACGAACGGGCCGAGCACAACGAAGAAGAAATAGAAAGCGCCATCGCGCTGACCAAAGAGCACCGAAACATCGATAGTGTCATCGTCGGCAACGAGACCATCTATCGTCAGCGATCGTCCGAAGACGAGGCGGTTCGGGATCTTATCGGCAAGATCCAGCGGGTAAAGCGATCGGTCTCGGTACCGGTCTCCACCGCCGAGGTGTGGGATATCTGGCTCGATCATCCCGAGCTCGCCTCTGCCGTGGATTATCTCGCCGTCCACATTCTGCCATACTGGGAAGGCCTGCCGGGTGAGGTCGCTGTAGACCATGCGATGCAGGTCTATCAGCAACTGCGGGAAGCCTATCCCGGCAAGCACATCGTGATCGCCGAGTTTGGCTGGCCGAGTGCTGGTACGAATCGCAAGGATGCGGTGCCGGGCAAGCTTATTCAGGCACGGGTCGTGCGCGACTTTATCGTACAAGCCGATGCCATGGGCATCGACTACTCCATCGTCGAGGCTTTCGACCAGCCCTGGAAGACTTTCGAGGGAAGCGTCGGCCCTTACTGGGGCCTGTTCAACGCAGCTCGTGAGCCGAAATTCGCCTTCCAAGGCGACGTCGAGTCGCCGAACTTCGCCCGCAATCTGCTAGCTGCCCTCGCCATCGGCTTGCTCTTGTCCATCGGCATCTTCGTGATTCCTCAGGTAACGCTGATACAGGCAGGCATTCTGGCCGTCACCGCGCAGGCTATCGGTGCCTGGTCGGCAGCGGTCATCGACTACTGGGTCGGTCACTATTTCGTGCTTGGCGCCCAGGTCGCCATGCTCGTCGGCGGCGCGTTGCTGTTGCCTCTGATCGTGATCATGAGGCACCGCATCGAGGAATTGGCGACGATCGTGTTCGGCACCAAGCCAACGCGATTGCTCGACCGGCCCAGCGACGGCTTGTCGACGCCCAAGCCGCTGGTGTCTATCCACGTTCCGGCCTATCGCGAGCCGCCGGCAATGCTGCGTGAGACCCTCGACAGCGTGGCCAAGCTCGACTGGCCGAACTTCGAGTGCGTTGTTGTCATCAACAACACTCCGGACCCCGAGCTTTGGATGCCGATCGAGGAGCATTGTCAACGACTCGGCTCCCGATTCAAGTTTGTGCGAGAGGACAACCTCAAAGGCTTCAAGGCCGGTGCGCTTCGCCTTGCACTTGAGCATACGGACCCCGAAGCGGAGATCATCGGTGTGATCGACGCTGACTATGTCGTCCATCCCGACTGGCTGAAGGACCTCGTGCCCGCCTTTGCAGACCCGGCAGTTGGCCTCGTGCAGGCACCGCAGGATCATCGCAACGGCGGCCGGACCATCACGCAGGCCATGATGAACCGGGAGTATGCCGGCTTCTTCGACATCGGCATGGTCCAGCGGAATGAGGCCAATGCCATCGTCACGCATGGGACCATGTGCCTGTTGCGGCGCGACGCGCTTCTCGACGCCGGGAACTGGTCGAGCGATACCATTGTCGAGGATACGGATCTCGGCCTGACACTGCTCGAGCGCGGCTGGCGCGCGCACTATACGAGAACGCGCTACGGCTGGGGTCTGCTGCCGTCGGATTTCGCATCCTACAAGCAGCAACGGCATCGCTGGGCCTATGGCAGCGTTCAGCTCATTAAGAAGCATTGGCGTGCGTTCCTGCCCGGCGGCAGCCGGCTCACGCCTCAGCAGCGTAGCCAATTCTTCTCGGGTTGGTTGACATGGCTCGGCGCCGAAGCCGTCGGTGTCCTCATCGCCATTCTCAACCTGATTTGGATGCCGATTGTCGCCTTTATGGGTATTGCTGTGCCGGACGCCGTGCTCCTGATCCCGGTCTTGGCCACCTTCGGTGTGATGCTCTGCCACTTCCTGGCGCTATACCGGGTTCGGGTGAATGCGCCGGTCTTCGCCTCGTTTGGTGCTGCTCTGTCGGCCATGTCATTGCAACTGACCGTGGGCCGGGCAGTGGCCGAAGGTGTGATTAGGGATGGCCTCCCCTTCATGCGTACGACGAAAGGAGCAGGCAGTTGGTCGGCCAAGTTCCCAGCATTTTGGGAGGCCGCGCTTGGGTCTCTGCTCCTGCTCGGTTCGTTCCTGCTTTACATTACGAACGAGCAGCAGGTGTTCGAAATCTATGTGTTCAGCGCCGTGATGCTGGTGCAGAGCCTACCCTTTATGGCCGCGCTGGGAATCGCACTGCTCGAGGGCTCGTCGTTCAACCGGTTCGCTACATGGCGTCGCCGGTTGGTGACGCGGCCGGCCTACATACTGCGGTTGCCGCGTCTACTGCGTTTGCCGCGTGATAGGCTGGTTCATCGTTGAACGGCGCGCGTGCAGGATAACGCGCACCTCGCGGGACGCCTACATCCCGTGGGGGAAGCGTGGCGTCCCGCGAGGCGGGCGGCTAACGGAAACGGTATTTCACAAGGCCTTTGGCGCAGGCCTTCTTGAACTCGCGCTTGGAAATCCGACTCGTCTTGGTCTGGTCCGTCGGCGAGCTTGAAGTTGACCACGTAGGGTGCGGCATTCGCCCTGTAGCGCCCGGACGGCACCGCGGCCTTCCAAACCGCCTTGCACTGGCTCTTTGTCAGCACAGCGGCCGGACGGCCAGACGTCATGGTCGCCGCTGAGGCATACCCTGCCGTGAGCACGAGTGCCAAAGTTGTCAGAGCAACCAGCCTAGTCATCGCTGCTTCCTTCCCTTGACGCTTCCTGAGCAGACATGGCTTGCCCATGCTGTCATGAAGACGTTGCAATTATCCGGACGATCGATTCCTGCGTTGCCGGACCGTCGCTTTTCTAAGACATGACGGTTGACGATCTGAGCGCGAGAAAGCCGAGCATTTGCCGAAAGTCCGATCCTTTCAGCGGGAACGGCATGCACGCCCGCCCCTCACAGGGGCCATACCAACAGGATCATAGGCACTCCGACCGCAATAACGATGACCTCCAAGGGCAAGCCGAGCGGCCAGTAATCGCTGAAGCGGAAGCCGCCCGGACCCAGGATCAGCGTGTTGTTCTGGTGTCCGATTGGCGTGAGGAATGCGCAGGATGCGCCTACCGCCACCGCCATGAGATAGGGGTCTATGCTCACGCCCAACTGCGTGGCCGTTCCAATGGCGATGGGGCACATCACGGCGGCGGTGGCCGCATTGTTCATGAAGTCCGAGAGCGTCATGGTGACGATGAGGATTATGACCAGGCCGACGATTGCATTGTCTTGCGCGATTGTGTTGAGCATGGATCGCGCGATGAGATCGGCCGTTCCCGTGCTCTCCATCGCGCCGGCAACGGGAATTAGCGCTCCAAGCAGAATGACCACCGGCCAATCGATGGTGTCGTAGACCACGCGCGGCGGAACGACACGAAAGGCCATGGCTGCGAGCACGCCGCCGGCGAAAGCGATGGCTGCGGGCAGAAGTCCGAAAGCCGCTCCGCTCACCGCAAGCCCCATGATTGCGGTCGCGGTCAGGGCCATGCGCCGGTCCGGGAGCCGGAGCGGTCGCTCCGCCAGGGGAACGCAGCCGAAAACCCCGGCGAAGTCCAGAAGGGCCTCCGGCGCGCCTTGCATCAACAGCACGTCGCCGCCCCGGATCGGCATCGTCCGGAGGCGGGCTACCGACCGTCGGCCTTGTCGGGAGATGGCCAGGAGGTTGATGCCGAACCGTGTGCGTAAGCGAATGTCGACGGCGGAACGGCCGATCAGGCCGGAATCTGGCAGCACCGCAAGCTCCATGAGGACGAGATCGTCCGATTGGACAGCTCTTTTCAGCTCGTCCGCGTCCTTCTCCTGGCGCTGATCCTTCTTTACCTTCCTTGTTGCGGCGGTACCTTCCTTTTCAGTCTCGGTGGCCTCGCTGTCCCGCTCCGTGGCATCCGGCCGTACGGCCTCTTCCAAGGTCAAACCAAGCGTCGAAAGCGAGGAGGCCAATGCCGCCGACTCGGCCTCGATGATCAGAATATCTCCTGGTTTGATTTTTCGTTCCCGGCCGAACGCGAACAGCCGAACCTCGTTGCGGATCAGGCCAACCACCTGCGCACCGGCCTCGTCCAGCGCTTCCTCAACCTCGCGCAAGCGCATGCCGGCAGCCTTGGCTCGCTCTGGAACGCGTGCCTCGGTGAGATAGGCCCCAGTCTCGAATCCCTCGACATCCGCGCGTTCGCGCGCCGGTACCAGCCGCCATCCGACCAAGGCTACGAATGCCACGCCGACGACGGCCACCGTGAGTCCGACGGGTGTGAAGTCGAACATGGCAAAGCTCTCTTGGCCGGCCTCCAGCCGAAACCCGGAGACGATCAGATTTGGCGGGGTGCCGATCAGCGTGGTCATTCCGCCCAGGATCGAGCCGAACGATACGGGCATTAGGACTTTTCCGGGCGAGAGGCCCTGGCGCGTGGCAACTTGGATGGCGACCGGCATCAGCAAAGCCAGCGCCCCGACATTGTTCATGAAGGCGGACAAGACGGCGGCAAGCGCGGTGAGTGCCGCAATGGTGACGGTCGGTCCCGAGGCCTGCGGCAGAACCCGTTGGGTCAAGGCATCGGCGGCGCCGGAAATCTGCAGGCCACGGCTCAAGACAAGGACGCAGGCGACGGTGATGACGGCGGGGTGTCCAAAACCGGCAAAGGCGCCCGTTGCCGGAACCAGACCGGCAATCACGCAGGCAAGCAAGCACCCAAGCGCCACCATATCGTGCCGCCAGCGCCCCCAAATGAACATCGCCACGGTGGCGGCGAGGATGGCTATGATCGCGAACTGATCCTGGGTCACGGCCGCGCTCTCAACGTTGCGCACTCGCTCGCCGGACGGGGGCGGTGTCTCTCAAAGCAACTCACATGCCTGGCTGGGCGTTGGGAAAGAAGAGCTGCTCTCCGTCAATCTTGTAGCTGGCTATGGCGGCCTGGCCTTCGCTGCCGGTCAACCAGTCCACCAGCGCTTGCCCCATGTCTTTTTTGACTCTGGGATGGCGCTCCGGATTGACCAGAATGACACCGTACTGATTGAAGAGCTTGGGATCGCCCTCAAGAAGCACCTTAAAGTCTCCTTTGTTTGCAAAGCTCAGCCAGGTTCCGCGGTCGGTCAGCGTGTAGGCGCCTTTGCCAACGGCAGTATTGAGGGTCGTGCCCATGCCGGATCCGGTCTCGAGATACCAGTCTCCGCTCGCCTTCTTGGCGTCGATCTCAGCCTCCGCCCAAAGTCTGAGCTCGGCCTGGTGCGTGCCCGAGTCGTCGCCGCGCGAGGCGAAGGTAGCCTTGGCTTCTGCAATTCTTCGGAAAGCCTCCGCCGCGTTCTTCAGTCCGGCTATGCGAGCGGGATCGGACGCCGGCCCGATAATGATGAAGTCGTTGTACATGACGTCGTGACGGTTCACGCCCCAACTTTCGGCGACGAATTTCTTTTCGTCGGTCTTTGAGTGAACAAGCACGACGTCACCGTCCCCATTCTTCGCGTTCTTAAGTGCTTGGCCCGTGCCGACAGCTACGACGCGGACTTGAATTCCTGTCTTCTCCTCGAATTTCGGGAGAATGTGATCGAACAATCCCGAGTTCTGGGTGGATGTCGTCGACTGTACGATGATGAAGTCATCGCTTGCCTTGAGGGTGACGGGCGCAGCCGCCGCGAACAGAAGCGCGCCGAACAGCAGACCGAAACCCCGTCGCGCATGTTCTGCATGGATCACCACCATCTCCTCTCAGCTCACAGCACAAGGCCGCCGCTCAAAAACGAGCGTGCGTCTTCGCTTTGAGGATCCTCGAAGAAGCTCTCGGAGTCTTGGTATTCGATCAGGCGGCCATGGTTCATAAAGATGACATCGTGAGCAAGCCGGCGCGCCTGGCCGACATCATGTGTCACCAGGATGACCTTGATCCCGCGCCGCTGAGCGTCGAGGAGGAGCCGCTCGATCGCAAGCGTCGAGGCTGGATCGAGGCTCGATGTCGGCTCGTCCAGAAACAGAATGTCGGGCTCGAGGCTGAGGGCGCGGGCGAGGCACAATCGTTGCTGCTCCCCGCCGGACAGCACGCGCGCCGGCGTGGCGGCGTGAGCTTCAAGTCCTGCGAGCTTGAGCGCCTCGTCGACGCGGATCGCTCGTTCTCCACGCTCCACGCCCCGCAGGCCCAGGGCATGCCAAACGTTTGCCGCGACCGAGCGGCGGAGCAGGACGGGGCGTTGGAAAACCATGGCCTGTCGGCGGGCCAGCGGGCGGTCCAAGGGACGTCCCGCCCAGAGTATCTCGCCGTCCGTAGGGCTGATCAGCCCATGCAGGAGCCTCAGCAGGACGCTCTTTCCCGCTCCGTTCGGTCCCATGATCGCGGTGATACGCCGGCTGTTGATCGTCAGATCGACGCCGTCGATCACGCGCTTTCCGCCGGTTTCGTAAGCGAGCCGTCTCAGTTCAACCGGCAGAGGCGGGCTGACAAGGCGGTCGCCGAAGGCATCCAGTGGAGAGGTAGAATCAAGCATAGGCGAGACGGTGGGCAAGACGTTGAACCCCAATCAGGGAGGCATTGACGGCAAAGGCGATCGCCAGGAGTACAATGCCCAGCGCAAGCGCCAGCGCGATGTTGCCCTTGGACGTTTCCAGGGCGATGGCTGTCGTCATGGTCCGCGTCACGTGATCGATATTTCCTCCAACGATCATGACCGCCCCAACCTCGGCAATGGCCCTGCCGAAGCCTGCGAGCACGGCGGTAATCAGGCGGTAGCGGCCATCCCAGAGCAGGGTGATCACGATAGCACTGGACGAGGCTCCTAACGACCGCAGCTGCTCGTCATATTCTTCCAGGAGATCCTGACAGGCTTGCCGGGTCAGCGCGCCGACGATTGGCGTCACGAGTACAACCTGGGCGATAATCATCGCCGTGGGCGTGTAGAGCAATTGGAGTACGCCCAGAGGCCCCGCATTCGACAATAATAAGTAGACGACAAGGCCTGCGACCACGGGGGGAAGCCCCATAAGGGCGCTGAGAACCGCCGATATCACGCCCCGGCCCGGAAAGCGGTACACGGCCAGCATTCCGCCAATGGCGAAGCCGAGAAGGCTCGCAATAGCAACCGCCGAAAGGCTGACCTTTATTGACAGGACCAGGATCTCCACAAGGTTCGGATCGAGGGTCCCGATGAGGCCGAGGGCTGTCCGGAAGGCGTCGATGAGGTCGATCATTTGAAACGGACCGTCCACATGCTGGTTGATCGGATTTTCCGATCAAGTGTTCAGCTTTTCCGATCGTCCAATCCGAGAATTATACCGGTTTGGTGCGAACCATAGACAAGGTTGTCCATGCTGGCTTGCCGCCCTATGTCAATGGCTGGTATCACAACTTTAGAAGTGGTCAAATTTTTCCGCTGGGACCTCAGTTCGATCTGAGAGGAAAGATTAGACGTGGAGCAAGAAACGCCTTTAGAAGGTGGACCTGATCGGCCCGCAAGAAATATCGGATCCCGCAAGCGTGCGCGGGGCTTTCCGAAAGGGCGCCAACTCGACTTGGCGGCGCTCGAGCAGATTCGGGAACTGTTGGGGGATCGCCCCCGCCGCCACGACCTTCTGATTGAATACCTCCATCTGATCCAGGACAGGTACCACTGCATCTCGAGCGCGCATCTGCGCGCCCTGTGTGACGAGTTGCGCCTGCCCCAAGCGGCGGCCTACGAGGTTGCGACCTTCTACGCCCATTTCGACGTACTGAAGGAAGGCGAGAGCCCGCCGCCGCCCACCACCGTCCGGGTCTGTGACTCCATCACTTGTGCCATCAAGGGCGCCGACGCGCTCTACGAGACGTTGAAGGCCGGCGTGGACCCGGCGAAAGTGCGCGTTTTGCGCGCGCCATGCGTTGGGCGCTGCGACACGGCGCCGGTATGTGAGGTCGGGCATTATTTCGTTGACCATGCCAAGCCCGAGGCCGTCGAGGCGGTGCTGCGCAGCGGCAAGCACGAGCCGGACATTCCGGAATACAAGAATCTCGCCGCCTATCGTGCCGACGGCGGCTACGCGATGCTGGAAGAGTGCCGCGCCGGAAAGCGCAGCGTCGACAGTGTCATCTCTGAGATGTCGGACGCCGGTCTGAGAGGCCTTGGCGGCGCAGGCTTCCCGGCAGGCAAGAAATGGCAGATCGTCCGGTCCTATCCCGGTCCCCGCCTTATGACCATCAACGGCGATGAAGGCGAACCCGGCACCTTTAAGGACCGCTACTACCTCGAACGCAATCCCCATGGGATGTTCGAGGGCGCCTTGATCGCGGCTTGGGCCGTCGAGGCCGAGCGCATCTATCTCTATATGCGCGA
>CAYUTT010000026.1:0-11909 GCA_964447575.1 uncultured Methyloceanibacter sp. | reverse complement strand
CTAGCGCAGGAGACGCAGCGGCGCAGGAACCTCAGGCGCCAGCGTATCCGCGAGACTCTCGCGCGCATCGAGCAGGACGAGTTCGGATATTGCGAGCAATGCGGCGAGGAGATTGCGCCCAAGCGCCTCGCGCTCGACTGGACGGTCCGCACGTGCGTGCGCTGCGCAAGCTGACGGACTAAAGTCGAATCTGGAAAGGAGCGCCGCGATGGCAAGGCTCTTCGAAGAGCTGGACTATGTCCCCACGCCCATGGGGACGCTCAGCCTGCGGCGGCGCCGGGGGTTTTCCAGCGATTCCGACATCTACGAAATCAAGCTCGGCGAGGCATTCTTGATGTCGAGCCTGTGCACGGTGTCCGAGGTTGCGCTCGCGCGGCTGGGATTGGCGGAACTCACGGGCGACGCGCTGGACGTCGTCGTTGGCGGGCTCGGGCTCGGCTATACCGCCGACGCCGTGCTCGCGGACAGGAGGGTGCGGTCGCTTGTCGTCATAGAAGCCATGCCGGAGGTGATCGAATGGCACGCGACGGGCCTGCTTCCGCTCGGGCCCCGGTTGCTGGCCGACCCGCGCTGCAAATTCGTGCAGGGCGATTTCTTCGCCATGGCGGCATCGTCTCCGCCCCGGTTCGACCCCGATGTCCCGGATCGCCGGTTCGACGCCATATTGGTCGATATCGACCATTCACCGCGGCAAGTGCTGCACCCCGACCATGCCGTGTTCTACGAGAGTGCCGGCTTGAAGCAGTTGGCCGCACAGCTCAAACCGGGAGGCGTGTTCGCCCTGTGGTCGAACGATCCGCCCGACCAGGCGTACCGCGCCGTCCTGGACGCCGCCTTGGCGAAGGCGCGGGCGGACGTCGTCACATTTCCCAATCCGATCGACGGCCGGGAGGAGGCCTGTACGATCTATGTTGCGCACGCGCGGACGGGTGAATAACGGTTGCCGGCGGGCATTCCCACATCGCCTTGAAGCTTGACTCTGGCCTTGTGGCGACCGAAACATCCGGCTGGGGTTGGGCATCGACGGCGAGGGATCATGCGGAAATACCGGGGTTTTCTGCCACGTACGCCCAGCGAGAGCGTGAAAGTCGGGCCCTAGCATGCGGGCAGTCAAACTCTCCCCATTTTCAGCCCTCTTCACATGTAGCGTCTGCCGATGACCGCAGGTTTCGGGATCGAAAGGCTAGGCCTCGTCTCGCTCAGGTATCCCTGGCTGAGCTTGGCCCTCGTTGTCTTGCTCACGCCCCTCATGGCGTACGCGGCGAGCAAGCTCACCTTTTCGAGTGACATTCGCGAGATCTTCCGGTCCGCCGGCGCCGAATTCGAAGTGCTCGACCGGGTCGAGGAACGTTTCCCCACGCATTTGAGCGAAGTCGAGGTTGTCGTCCAGGCCAACAAGACATTCACCCCGCAACAGTTGCAAGCCTTGCGAGACCTGCATGAGACTTTCGCGAACGCGGAGGGGGTCCGCAACGTGATGTCCATGTTTTCGGCGGTCGAGCGACCGGAGGGAGATGCTCCGCCTCGACCCTTGTTTCCTGAGAATCTCGGCGAATTGAATGACTGGGAGGATCTTCGCCGGGAGGCCACCAACAACCCGCTCATCGCGGACAAGCTTCTTTCCGACGACGGTTCGGTCGCCGTCTTCGCCATTTCGCTCGAGCCCGGAGATCGAACCGGCGAGGAGGAGCGCGCGCTGATCGAGCGGCTGCAGCAGGCAGCCGATACCAGATTTGAGGGACGCGGTCTCAGCGCGCGACTGACCGGCCTCGTGGTGATACGCCACGAAATCATCGACGAGCTGGCGGCAGACCAGGCAACATTCCGACTGGTTGCGCTCGCGATCGGACTCTTGATCTGCTGGATCTTCTTCGGCCGGGGCAGGTTCGTCGCGATCGCCGGGATCCCGGCCGCTGTCGCGGTAATTTGGCTGCTCGGCGGCATGTGGCTCGCGGGACAGCAGCTCAACCTCCTCACCGGCGTGATACCCACCCTCGTGCTGGTGATCGCTTTCGCGGGCTGTATGCACCTCCTATTCTCGATCAAGGATGAAATCGCGCGCGGGGAAGCACTCGAGACCGCCATCGAGCGTGCGGTGCGGCGGGTCGGTCCGGCCTGCGTCCTCACCTCGCTGACGACAACCTTGGCGCTGCTATCTTTGATGTGGGTCCCTCATCCCTTTATCGCGCGGTTTGGCGTCACCGGCGCAGCCGGTACTGCGCTGGCGCTCCTCAGCACTCTGATCATCGTGCCGGCGCTTTCGGTGGTGATATTGCGCGGCTATGCCAGCCGGGAGCGGGACAAAAAGATCAGCAATGCTGCGCTCCGCGCCGTCGACGCTGCGTGCAGGGCCGCGAGTCGCGCGGTGAAAGCGGCGCCGCAGACCATCACCGCCATCGGCGTCGTCGTCGTCCTAATTGGTGGATGGCTGCACAGCCAGAACGAGCCGCGCTATAGCTATGTCAGCAATCTGCCCGAAGGAAATCCGGCGCTCGAAGCCATCGAAGCCTATAATGAGAAGCTCTCGGGAGCGAGCACGCTGACAGTGCTCATCGAGTGGCCTGCCGATTATTCGCTGAAATCCTACAAGACCTTGGAAGCGATCCGCGCCGTTCATACCATCCTCGAGGAGGAGGAGGAGCTCGGCGGCATTTCGTCGGTGCACGCCATCGAGAAATGGATCGGGGGTGAGGATGCGGAGTTCGAGCTGCTCGAGTTTCTAGAGCGCGTGCAGGATGAGCCCTTCGTTCAGGGCATGGCCGATCTCGAGAACAATGCGATCCTCGTCACGGCTCAGTTCAGGAATCTGAACTCAGCGGAGTTGGTACCAATTCTTGATCGAGTCAGGGGACGACTCGAGGCACTCAAAGCAGATCATCCGCGGGCCACATTCTCCGTGACCGGGATCGTGCCTGTCTCCGCTCAGGCGAGTTATGAGATGATCAACCAATTGAACCAAAGCCTCTTGCTCGCGATCGGAATGATTCTCGTGCTCATGACGCTTGCACTGCGGTCGCTGGAATTGGGGCTCATGAGCGTGCTGCCCAACTTGTTCCCCCTCGCCACTGCAGGAGCCTACATTTACCTGTCCGGAGACGGGCTCCAGTTCACCGGCCTTGTTGCTTTCATCGTCGGCTTCGGCATCGCCGTGGACAATACGATCCATATCCTGAGCCGGTATCGCCTTCTGAGGTCAGAGGGGATCGGCGCATTGGAAGCCATCGATCTCAGCGTCATCAAAGTCGGCCCTGTGATCGTGGTCAGTACCATCGTGCTTGCGACGGGGATCGGCACGAGCGTATTGAGCAACTTGCCGATGGTGCGCCTCTACGGAACTGTGGTCGTGATCGTACTGGTCGGGGCCATGTTCGGCGCTCTCCTGTTCCTGCCGGCGGTCATGGCCACCGTGGAACGCTGGCGGGGCAAATCGTCAGACGACGAGGACCGTCGGGCATCCGTGCGGGCGAGGCGAGGAAAGAAGTCTCCGGGCACCGTCTGACGCGCCGCTGACCGATCCGAGGGCTGCCAAGACGACCAGCCTCCGTCCGATCCTAGCTTTGACCCAGCTGCTGCCGAATGGCGGAACGGTCGAAGTGTACCAAAAGCAAAACTAAACACAGATTTCTGCCATCCCCGGCGCGGATAGTGTGTCCGGTTGGATTTGGAAGGTCTGCCCTTGATTAAGCTTCGAAAGAAGGCCCCCCTTTGCAAGGCCGCCGAAAAGCGGCGGCCGGACCGTTGCCCGCCATGGGCGACGACATCGTGACAGAACAAGTATTAGGGAGAGACGCAATGACCAAAACCTGGGCCGCTTTTGCTTTCGTTTCGGTTCTGCTGCTGTCGGGAACGCCCGCCCTTGCCGACAGCTGGGCTGACGGTTTTAAAATGTGCGACACCGATAATAGCGGCACCATCAGCCGCGCGGAGTGGACCGCGTGCGAGGCGAAGCTCGATCCAACGATGAACCCGACCTTTGCCATGATGGACAAGGACGGGAACAACAGCATCGATGAGGACGAGTGGGCTGCGGGGAAAAAGCAGAAGATGGCCATCTCCAAAGGATGTAAGGCGGCCGAGGGTTCCTGGTGTCCGTGCCAGAACAATCCCGACGATCCGGCGTGTCAGAAATCCAATTAGCGACTTGCCACCGGCACTGCTTCAAAGGCGGTTGGCGATAAGCCAATCGCCTTTTTCATTTTAGGTACGAGCGGGGCCGGAATTTGCTGCGATGAACAAGGACGGGATTTTCTGACACAGCGCGCCCCCTTGGGCCGTCACGTTGCGAGCCAGTTGACGGCGTGTCCCCCTTCAGCTTTGCTCTCTTGGGGAATTGGAGGGGGGCTCACATGGACTTCAAGAAGTTCTATCTGTCGGCGGACGGCCGGGTGAACCGGAAGCAGTGGTGGCTTTACCTGTTTCTGCCGGTGTTCGTCGGCTTCATCATTTTCAGCATGCTGGATGCGGCGACGGGGAATTTCAACCCGGAGACGGGCTTGGGCCTCTTTAGCGGGATATTCTCCCTGGTCGTGCTGATCCCTGCCATTCTCGTTTACATCAAGCGGTTCCACGACCGGGACAAGTCCGGATGGTGGGTGCTGATCGGGCTGATCCCGATCATCGGTGGCATCTGGCTGCTCATCGAGCTCGGCTTCCTCAAGGGCACTGACGGTCCGAACCGGTTCGGTCCGCCCGTCACCGACTAGAGCCGAGCGAGGGATGCCGGTGTCCGCGCCATGACTCTGCTCGTCGTGGGAATCGTTGTTTTTCTCGGCATCCACCTCCTGCCGACAGTGCCGAACTTGCGCGAAAGGCTGATCGCCCGGCTCGGCCAGAACGGTTACCGGGCGATGTTCTCGGTGCTTTCCATCGCGGGCTTCGCGCTTCTCGTCTGGGGCTTCGCGACGGCGCCGGTCATTCAGGTCTGGTCTCCGCCCGCCTGGACGCGCTGGGTGGCGATCGTGCTGATGTTGCCCGCCTTCATCTTCCTGGTGGCGGCCTATGTGCCGGGGCGGATCAAGGCTGCGGTCAAGCACCCGTTCCTCGTCGCCATCAAGACGTGGGCGCTCGCGCATCTGATCGCCAATGGCGACCTTGCCTCGATCATCCTGTTCGGCTCGTTCCTGGCCTACGCGGTCTACGACCGGATCGCGCTGAAGGGACGGAAGCCCACGGAACTGATCGGTGCGGCGGCGGCAGGAGGGCCCCGCAACGACCTCATCGCCGTGGTGCTCGGCGTCCTGTTCTACGTGGTGTTCCTGGTCTGGCTGCACCCGCTACTGATCGGGCGCGCCGTCGTGCCGCACTGACGGGGCTTTGGCGTAAGACTTTTTTGCACTGCACAAATCCCCATATTTCTGTCATAAGTGGCCCGAGTTTCCGACCCGAAAGGGCACATGCCGTGTCGCAAAGCTTCGACGTCAAGCGCATCACCGCGCCCCAGATCGCCAAACGCAAGGGCGGTACGCCAATCGTGGCGCTGACAGCCTACCACGCCCATACGGCGCGGATCATCGATCCGCATGTGGACATCCTGCTCGTGGGCGATTCCCTCGGTATGGTGATGCATGGCTACGAGACGACGGTGCCGGTGCCGCTCGATCTCATGATCATGCACGCGCAAGCCGTGGTGCGGGGTTCCGCCCGCGCGCTGGTCGTGGTCGACATGCCCTTCGGGTCCTACGAGGAGAGCCCTTCAGTCGCCTTCCGCAATGCCGCGCGCGTCTTGAAGGAGACCGGCTGCGGCGCCGTCAAGCTTGAGGGCGGCGTGCAGATGGCCGAGACCATCCGCTATCTCACGAGCCGCGGTGTCCCGGTGATGAGCCATATCGGGCTCACGCCGCAGGCCGTGAACACGATCGGCAGTTTCCAGCCCCGAGGCCGCACCCGCTCCGAGTGGGCGCCGTTCGAGGAGGATGCCAAGGCCGTGGCCAAGGCCGGCGCGTTCGCCGTGGTGATCGAGGCTTTGGCCGAGCTGCTCGCGGCGCGCATCACAAAGCAGATTTCCATTCCCACCATCGGCATCGGCGCGAGCGCCGAATGCGACGGGCAGGTCCTGGTGCTTGAGGACATGCTCGGCCTATCGCCTCGCGTACCGAAATTCGTGAAGGAATACGCCCAGCTCGGCGGTGCCATCGAGGGCGCTGTCAAGGCGTATTCGGCCGAGGTCCGCTCCCGCGCGTTCCCGTCGGACGCTTACACCTATCCTATGTTCGAGGACGACGGCGGGGCCACGAAAAAGACCAAAATGACAGGCAGTTAGCCTTAGAGGGCTAACGCATTCTGCCAAATGCCGGCACGCGCCAGGGCTTGAGCCTTGCGCGAGCAACTGGCCTTCACTATACGGCGGGGTGGAGGGGGAGACGGTCCGGCCCTTTCCGGCCGACCCCCATTGTCATGTCACAAGAGCCCGCAGCCCAATGAGCGACAATAGTTTTTTTCGCGAGGTGGATGAAGCTGTCCGCCAAGAGCGGTACAAGGCGCTGTGGGACAAATACGGGGTCTACGTCCTCGCCGCGGCCGTCATCATTATCGTCGGCGTGGCCGGCTACAACGGCTGGTCCTACTGGGAAGAGCGCCGCGCAGAGGCGGCCGGCACCCAGTACGTCGAGGCGCTGACCCTGGAAAGCGAGGACCCGGCGAAGGCGAACGAGATTTTCGCGTCGCTCGCCAAGGACGGTCCGCGGGGGTATCGGGTGCTGTCGCGCTTCCAGATCGCCGCCAGCCACGCAAAGGCGGGCGAGACCGAGGAGGCGGTTGCAGCCTATGACGCGCTCGCCACGGATGGCGCCGTCGATTCCATCCTGCAAGGTCTCGCCACCGTGCAGGCGGCGATGCTGCGCGTAGACAACGCCGACTATGCGGAAATGGAACGCCGCCTCAAAAGGCTGATCGATTCGAATTCGGCTTGGCGGTTCTCCGCGCGGGAACTGCTCGGCCTCTCCGCCTACCAGCACCAGGACTGGCGTGCGGCGGAAGAGCAATTCAGCGCTCTCCTGAGCGATCAGGGAACGCCGCCGAATTTGAGGGAGCGCGCGAATATGATGCTTGCGCTCATCGTGGGGAGCCAGCCCGCTGCTCAAAGCGGCCCCACGACCAATTAGTGTCTTGGATCGAAGGGTGGCTCGTCACGTGAGCCAGGGTAAGGGACGGAGAATGGGCCATTGCTTCCTCGGCGCGGGACTCGCCGCCGCGGTTGCCGTCGTTCTGGCTGCCTGTGGCGCCGGGTCCCTTTCAGACACCCTCAGGAGTCCGTTCTCTAAAGGCGAGGAGCGACTTCCCGGCGAGCGAGTCTCGGTGATCACCGATCCCGGCCAGCTCAGTGCCACCGAGGTCGCGGTGAGGCCGGTTTCTCTTCCGCCGGAGAGGGTCAACCCGTCCTGGACGCAACCGGGCGGAGCGCCCTCCAACAATCCCGGCCACCTCGCGCTTGCGGGGGGCTTGAGCCGGGCATGGTCGGCAAACGCCGGGACCGGGTCCTCGTCCAGCGGCCGATTGAGCGCGGTCCCGCTCGTCGCCGAGGGCAAGGTCTTTACGCTCGATGCTCGAGGCAACGTTTCGGCTTTCTCGAGCGCGGGCGGATCGCGCATCTGGACAGCAGATCTGACGCCGCCGAAGGAGAACAGCAGAGCAGGCTACGGTGGCGGCCTCGCGCTTGATGGCGGCAGGCTCTATGTGACGACGGGCTTTGGCACCGTGGTCGCTTTGGATGCGGGCAACGGCGCAGTCCAGTGGACCAAGTCGATCGGTGGGCCAATCCGCACCTCGCCGACCGTCGCGGGTGGCAAGGTCTATTTCGTCTCCGCCGCCAACACGCTGCACGCGCTCAACGCGGCGACCGGCGATGAACTGTGGAAGTCGCGCGGACTCCCGTCGGCGGCGACTCTGCTCAGCAATGCGAGCCCTGCCGTGGCGGGCAGCATGGTCGTGGCACCGTTCCCGGCCGGCGATATCGTCGCCTTTGAGGCGAGCAGCGGTAAGAGAGCCTGGACGGACTCGCTGACCCGCTCCTCTGAAACCTCGGCCGGTGGCGTTCTCGGCGATCCGGCGCGTCCGGTCGTCGACCGCGATGTCGTGTTCGCCGTCAGTCATGGCGGCAGGATGGTCGCGACCTCGCTGTCCTCCGGCGCGCGGCTATGGACACGCAATGTGGCCAGCACGCAGATGCCTTGGGTCGCCGGCGATGCCGTCTTCGTGGTCGATACCGCGGGCAGGCTCACGGCTCTCGGCCGCAGCGACGGTCAGGTGCGCTGGGTGACCGAACTGCCTTCGAGCGCACGCTGGAGCGGACCCGTGGTGGCGGGTAGCCGCGTTTGGGCGGTCTCGGGCGAAGGACTCCTGGTCGGCGCCGACGCGCGGACCGGCCAGCTCGGAACGCAGATCGATCTCAAGACGGACGTGTTCGTCACGCCCGTTGTGGCCGGCGGGCGGATGTATATCCTGTCCGATGACGCCAATCTTATCGCCCTCAACTGATCGCGCCTCGGCCGCTCGGCATTCGGGGCCTAGCGCGTTCGCTTCGTAAAGATCCATGTCCTTTACCGTCGCCATTGTCGGACGGCCCAATGTCGGCAAGTCCACGCTGTTCAACCGCCTTGCGGGCAGGCGGCTCGCGCTGGTCGATGATCAGCCGGGCCTCACCCGCGACCGGCGTGAGGCGGAAGCCACCCTCGGCGCGTGCGACGTCAGGCTCATCGACACGGCCGGTCTCGAATCCGGCGGCGAGGGCTTGACCGCGCGCATGCGGCAGCAGACGGAAGCGGCGATCGGCCAGGCCGACCTGGTCCTGTTTCTCATCGATGCCCGTACGGGGCTGACCGCGGCCGACGAAATCTTTGCCGAGCTCGTTCGTGTATCCGGCAAGCCCGTGGTGCTCGCCGCCAACAAGGTGGAAGGCCGGGCGGCGGAACCGGGCATCTACGAGGCCTTCTCGCTGGGGCTGGGAGAGCCCCTGGCGATCTCGGCCGAGCACGGAATCGGCATCGGGGACGTCGCAGCGGCGATCGAGGAGGCTTGCGCGGCGAAAGCCGGGACCACGGCGCCGGGGGCAGACGGCGAGGAAGAAGATGAAGGGCCGCATGCCCTCCGCATCGCCATCGTCGGGCGTCCCAATGTGGGCAAGTCCACCCTGGTCAATGCGCTGCTCGGCGAGGAACGCATGATCACGGGGCCTGAAGCGGGCATCACGCGGGATGCGATCGCCTCGGAGCTCGACTGGAACGGGCGGCGCTTGCGCCTCTTCGATACGGCGGGCTTGCGGCGGAAGGTGCGGGTGGAGGGCAAGGCCGAGGAGCTTTCCGTCGGCGACACCCTGCGGGCGATTCGCTTCGCCGAAGTGGTGGTCTTGCTACTCGACGCAGGTCAGCCCTTCGAGAAGCAGGATCTGCAGATCGCCGATCTGATCGCACAAGAGGGCCGGGCGCTCGTCATCGCCGTAAACAAATGGGACCTCGTGCCCGAGAAGGAGACGCGCCTCGCCGAGTTGCGTGAGGCTTGCCAGCGCCTCCTGCCACAGGTCAAGGGCGTGGCGCTGGTGACGGTTTCGGCCGCGAACGGCAAGGGACTCGGCAGGCTTATGGCTGCGGTGCTCGAAGCGGATGCGATATGGAACACGCGTCTGCCGACGCACGCTTTGAACCAGTGGCTGGGCGCCGCGGTGGATGCACATGCGCCGCCAGCCGTTGCGGGACGCCGGATCAAACTCCGCTATATCACCCAGGCCAATGCGCGGCCGCCGACTTTCGTCCTATTCTGCTCGCAGCCGAAGGCGCTGCCGGACTCCTATGTGCGCTATCTGGTGAACGGCTTGCGCGAGGCCTTCGATCTGCGGGGCGTGCCGATCCGGATCAACCTGCGCAAGGGCGCAAACCCTTACGCCAGGGGAGGGGCGGGATGAGCAGCGGCACGGAAGCCTATTTCTATCACCTGGAGCACCGCTCTCTGGAGCAGGTGCTGCCGGGATTGCTCGAGCGCTCGCTCGAGCGGGGCTGGCGCGCGGCGGTGCAGGCCTCGAGCCCTGAACGGGTCGAGGCGCTCGACACGCTGCTCTGGACCTATCGCGAGGACAGTTTCCTGCCGCACGGAACCTCGCGCGACGGGCCTGCCGCGATGCAGCCCATCTATCTCACGGTTGAGGAGGACAATCCCAACGGCGCGGCCGTGCGCTTTCTCGTGGACGGCGCCACGCTCGAGGATTCGAGTGGTTACGTGCGCATCGTCTATATGTTCGATGGGCGTGACGAGAACGCGGTGGCGCAAGCCCGCGCGGCGTGGACCGAGACCAAGGCAAAGGGCCTTGAGGTCAGCTATTGGCAACAGGACGCAGACGGACGCTGGCAGAAATGGGACGTGACGATTCAGATCTCGGTTCCCGCGAGCCGCAAGCCGTAGATCATGGCGAAATAGGCGCAGACCGTGAGCGCGGTCGAGATGCCGAGGCTCGCATAGAAATCGACGCCGGACCGGAGCAGAAGTGGCAGGGCGACGAACAAGACCAGCGAAGGCAGCACCAGCCAGAAAATGCCGGCGGCGAGGCGGGCCACCTTCTCCGCATCGCCCGTGTCCACATAAAGCCAGATCATGGCGAGCACCGAGACGAGCGGGATCGAGGCAATGACGGCACCAAACAGTGCGCTTCGCTTGGCGGCCTCTGAGACTGCGACCACGAGGACGCTCGTCAGAAGGACTTTGAACGTGGCATAGAGCATCGGCTTCACCCTCCTTTGCGCCGCTGCGTATCCGCGTCCGGCGCGTCCAACAGGTTCACGCTGTTTACCCCGGACGCCTTGTGGCTGTCATTTCCGGCCGCTATAAGCCCCGCAAACATCCCAACAAGATAGGCGGACTTCGGCATGGCCAGCGAGCGCACGTTCTCGATCATCAAGCCCGACGCGACAGAGCGGAATATCACCGGCCTGATCATCGCGCGGCTGGAAGGGGCGGGCTTGCGCGTGATCGGGCAGAAGCGGGTATGGTGGAAGAAGAAGGACGCCCAGAAGTTCTATGAGATGCACAAGGGAAAGGACTTCTACAAGGGCCTCATCCAGTTCATGACCTCAGGCCCCATCGTGCTCCAGGTGCTGGAGGGCGAGGATGCCATCGCCAAGAACCGTGCGGTGATGGGCAGCACCAATCCCGTCGACGCGGAGGCCGGCACGATCCGCAAGGATTTCGGCGTCAACATGCAGCGGAACTCGGTGCATGGCTCCGACAGCTCGGAGAGCGCCAAGCGCGAGATTGCCCTCTGCTTCAAGAAGAGCGAGATCGTAGGGTAGGGCGCTTCTCCCGATGGCGGGCGCCGTTTGATCTGCGACAAGGCAATCTTTTGCCGCAGCGGCGGACTATCAAGGCTAGGCTGATGCCAGCCCAAGGATGCCGCCCATGCCCCGCGCCCTCACTATTGCACTCGCTTTTTCCGGGCTCCTTCTCGCGCCCGGGGCCGCCCTTCTTGCCGAAGACGTGCCGCCGGAGGCCAATGGCGTGCCCATGGATGTCCCGAAGGATCAAGAGTCCGGGCTGGACTGGAGCTTCCGCAACCTGGAGCCCGAGCAGCAACAGCGCATGCTGCGATTCTCGACCTTCGTGAACCGGGGCATTCCCGAGCCTTATTTGAAGACCGAGAACAGCGTCGGCTATACGGTGCGGGCCATCGCCGAGGGCGGGCCGCTCTATGTGGCGCATTGTCAGAAATGTCATGGCGAAACGGGCCTCGGTAACGGCGATCTCGCCTACGCGCTCACGCCGTCCCCCGCGCTCCTCGCCTACATGGTCCAGCAGCCGATCGCCGTCGACCAATATCTCCTGTGGAGCATCGCGGAAGGGGGCAAGCAGTTCGGTACCGCCATGCCGGCCTTCAAGGACGAGCTCACGGAGACGCAGGTCTGGCAGATCATCGCCTATCTGCGCGCGGGCTT
>CAYUTT010000025.1:8684-11952 GCA_964447575.1 uncultured Methyloceanibacter sp. | reverse complement strand
GGCGGTCGACTTGCCCGAGCCCGACGATCCCATCACCGCGGCGAACTCGCCCTCGGCGATCCGAAGGTTGATCCCCGCAAGCGCGCGTACCTCGGCCTCGCCGTGCCCATAAATCTTCGTGACGTTACGGAACTCGATTACCGGCGGCTTGGGTGCAGTCGTCTCATGTGGGGCTGCCATCGACAGTCACTTCCTCACCGCCGTATCGACAATGACCTCCTGATCGGGTGTGAGGTCCCCGCCGCTGATCAGCGTTCGCTTGCCGTCGCTGGGGCCGACCGAGACGCCGACCTCTTCCGGCAAGCCGTCCCTCAGGATCCACACTTTGCGCTCGGCTCCCGTCGGCTCCTGGGTCTGGGTCGCCCGGCGCATGCGCGGCGGCCCGGGCATGATCTTCTCCAGAAAGTTTCGCTGATCCGCGGGACCCGCATCGCCGGCGGGCGAGAAGCGCAGCGCGGCATTCGGTACCGTCAATGCGTCATCGACCTGCGCAACGACGATCTCGGCCGTCGCGGTCATGCCGGGACGGAGGAGCAACGCCGAATTGTCGGTGGTCAGCACGGCCTTGTAGGTGACGACGCCTTGGACCACCTCGGAGCCGTAGCGAAGCTCGCGAATCGTGGCATCGAACCTCCTGTCGGGATAGGCATCGACCGCAAATGTTGCCTTCTGTCCCTCCCGCACATTGCCGACATCGGCCTCGTCGACATCGACCCGGACCTCCATCTTGGTCAGGTCCTCGGCGATGGTGAAGAGCACCGGCGCCTGGAGGGAGGACGCCACCGTCTGCCCAGGCTCGACAGCGCGGCTCAGTACCACGCCGGTGATGGGCGAACGGATCTGCGCCTTGCTCAAATCCGTCTCATGGAGTGCGAGGTCGGCGGTCGCGGCAGCAACGTCGGCCTTGGCGCTTTCCAATGCGGCCAGGGCCCGCTGATGCGCGGCCTCGGCAGTCTCCAGCTGCTGTCCCGCACCGACCCTCCTGGTCACGAGCTGTTGCTGCCTGTCCTGTTCCAGCTTCGTCTCCAGGACCGTCGCCTCTGCCTCGCCGACCTTTGCCTTCGCGGCCTGGAGCTTGGCGCGGGCGCTGTCCACGGCGGATTTGAGCTTGTCGGTATCGAGCTCGGCGAGCATCTGACCCGTGGTGACCGCGCTGTTATAGTCCACGAGGACGGTGCGGACGATGCCGGACAGCTCGCTCGAGATTTCGACCTCGTTGGTGGGTTGGACGGTGCCCGTGGCTGTCACGGTGACCGTGAGGGGCCCTTTCGTCGCGGGTTGGGTCACATAGCGGATGCCGTTATTGGAATCGCCGCTCCCGAAGGCCAGATAAAGGAGTGCGGCGGCTGCGACGGCCGCGGCAACGAGAAACGCCGAGCGTAGACGACGAAACGGTGTCTTGGTCTTGTCGAGCCCGAGCACCTTCTCGAGATCGGCCTGCACCTTCTCGGCTTTGACCTTGTCTGTCTGCACAAGCTCGTTCATTCGCGGCCCTTCACCCGATCTTATCTGGCGCGGCAGCCCTCTGCCCCAATCAAAAGGTAATGCCGGAGAGCCTGTCCAGCACGAAATTGTTGTTACGAAATCAGCCGTTTCGGCCCTCCAGAAACATTTCGACACAAATTTCCCAAACCCGAAATGTTTGGAAACGCCGCAGCCCAACCAGGGCAATGTTCGCGTCCTAGCCTCAAGCTCGTCGAGAACTTGAGGAGGTTCCCCCGATGAACGTAATCCTCGCAGTTGCCGGCCTTCGCCTCATTGCCCTTGTGGCTATCGTTAGTGTCGTCTGGCCGGACCTCCAGAAGCTGTGGCGCAAGGCGCGCGGCTCGGTCGTAGCCGCGGAGACAAAGGAGGTCATGCCATGAACATGATCCTTTGGGTCACGGCCCTCTCCTGCTGGAGCGTGGCCGCCGTCTTGGTCTTCACACTTGCATGCCCGGACTTGTTCCAGGCACGACCGCGGAGCGAAGCGCATCGATAGACCGGCCGGCGTTGGTTAGGCGCCGGCCGCAGCCGCCGACCCGCGCTGGGCGATGAGCGCCGGCTCGCCGGAAGGATCGAATATCCGGTAGCCTAGGAGCTTCACGCGGTCGTTGATGAGGAACCAAACGAGCGCATAGCCCCACACGAGGGCGGCGAGCTCCCAGCCGATTGCCGGCATGAGCAAGCCGTACACCGCGATGATGGTGGCGACGGCTTGCGTGCCGAACACGGCAATGAGCAGAATGGGCGCCGGCGTGATCGACCAGAAGGGTCCGCGCGTGCGCGTGACGAAGATGTTCAGGTGCCCCGCGACGGACAGTTTCAAATAGATGAGCGTCTGAATGACCTCGCGGTCGAGATGCAGCACCCGCTCGCCGGCATAGAAGAGGCCGAAGGTGGCAACGACACCGACAAGGCCGAGCAGCGTCGAGATGCCCAGCACGCGGCGCATGTTCCACGCCTCGGGCTTGGGCGACGGCCGTACATTGTCGTAGGCGATCGACAGAATCGCGCCATCGTTGAGAAGCGCAAGCAGGACGATCATGATCGCCGTGACGGGATAAAAATTGAACACGATGATCGCCAATGTCATGAACAGAAGCACGCGGATCGTCTCGGCGATGCGGTAGATCGTGTAGCTGTTCATACGCTGGAAGATCTTCCGCGCCTCTTTGATGCCGTCGACGATGACGGTGAGGCCGGGCGTGAGAAGCACGATGGCGGCCGCGGCACGGGCCGCATCGGTGGCGCCCGAGACGGCAATGCCGCAATCGGCCTTCTTGAGGGGCGGCGCGTCGTTCACGCCGTCGCCGGTCATGCCGACGATGTGGCCATGCTTCTGCAGCACATCGATGATGTGGAACTTGTGCTCGGGGAAGACTTGCGCGAAGCCATCCGCCGTCTCGATGTCCTGATCGAGGGCGGCCTGCTGATGCGGTTTGGCCGTTTCGAAAGCACTCGCATCGAGGATATTGGTGCCGAGACCGAGTTGGTTCGCGATCTCTTTGGCGATGGCGAGCTGATCGCCGGTGACCATCTTGACGTCGATGCCAAGCTCCTCGGCAGCCGCGATCATCTCCTTGGAATCGGGGCGCGGCGGATCGTAAAGCGGCAGCACGCCGAGGAATTGCCAATCGCCGCCATCTGAGGCCCTCGCCACGCCGAGCGCGCGGTAGCCGCGCTTGGCGAGCGCGTCGGTCGCTTTCTCCACGTCGGCGCCGACGTCGCTTGCGTTCTTCGACAGCGCGAGAATGACCTGCACCGCGCCTTTGGTGACCTTGAAGGT
>CAYUTT010000025.1:0-8584 GCA_964447575.1 uncultured Methyloceanibacter sp. | reverse complement strand
GCGCTGGAAGTGGCTGACCGTGTGGGCCTCCTCGACGAGCGCCGCCGTCTTGCCGAAGAAGGTATGGCCGCCCGTGGCATAGACAAGGGCGTCCGTCGGTCTCGCCCTGGCGCACGACCGCCCCGGAGTAGAGCGCCTCCCCCACCTTCTTCGAAACCGGCAAGGACTCGCCCGTCAGCGCCGCCTGATCGACCTCCACGGGATCGGGGCCGAGCGAGCGAGCGTCCGCCGGGACGATGTCGCCGAGGCGCAGACGCACGATGTCGCCGGGTACAAGCAGGCGGGCGGCGAGCTCCGACCAAGCGCCCTCCCGTTTGACCCGGGCATGAGGAGCAAGTTTGGCTTTGAGCGCCGCAATGGCATTGCCGGCCTGATACTCCTCCCAAAAGCCGACGACAGCGTTGGCGACGAGTAGCACCATGATGATGACGAAATCCGACCAATGGTGCACGAGGGCCGAAAGCACCGCGGCCGCCTCGATCATCCACGGGATGGGCCCCCAGAAATAAGACAGGAACTTGAGGAGCGGATTGACCGTCTTCTCGGCAATCTCGTTCGGCCCGTATTGGCCGAGCCGCTTCTCGGTCTCGGCCTTGGTCAGGCCGGCATCGGGTGAAACAGCGAGCTTTGCCTCAAGCGCGTCGAGTGGAAGAGACTGCAGCTCCGACGGATCGTGCGAGGGAGTTCCGGACTGAGCCACCGCAGCCTCTCTCTATATTGCTGGCGCAGGGACGCCGCTCGACAAAAGATGCCCTATCGGCCAAGCCAAGTAACGTCTCTCTGCCCAAATTTCCTGCCCGAGCTGTGGATATGATGGACAGGTCGACCGGATTTCCGGCATCGCGACAGCTCACCCGGGGGCTCTAGCAGTATTTTGTTGTCCCACTCGTCGCAGTCCGTCTGGACTAGTCTCATCTCTCATCTACTCGCAAGCACGGGACGATCTCGATATGTCGCAGAAACATCTTGCAGCTCTATGACTTGATCTATTTGCTTCACTATATGTTGAGACGACCGCCGTACATGCTCAGCGCATGATGCCGCGAGAGTAAGGCCCACGGGGGTGATGCGCATGGCAGACGAGGCTCGAGGTCCGCTGACCCTCGCCTTCGATATCGGCGGGAGCCATCTCAAGGCCGGGATCCTCTCTCCTAAGGGCGCGATGCTGAAGGGCCCGAGCCAGGTGGTCACGCCCCACCCCACCAATCCCCAGGATGTGGTCGAGGCCCTGGTCGGGCTCGCCAAGACGCTCGGACCTCACGATCGGGTCACCATCGGCTTTCCCGGCGTGGTGCGCGCCGACTATGTCGTCACCGCGCCCAATCTCGGGACCGAGCTGTGGCATGGCTTCAAGCTCGCCGCGGTTATCCATGAGTGGCTGAAGACGCCTGTGCGCATGCTCAACGACGCGAGCGTCCAGGGCTTGGGCGCGGTCTCGGGGCGCGGCCTCGAATGCGCCCTCACCCTGGGTACGGGTTTCGGATTCGCGCTGTTCGAGGATGGGCGCCTCGCGCCGCATCTCGAGATGAGCCAGCACCCGATCAAGACCGATACGACCTACGACCAATATATCGGCGAGAAGGCCCTTGAGGCCGTGGGGCCCAAGGCGTGGAATGCGCGGGTGCGCGAGATCATCGCGATCCTGGAGACGGTGACCAATTACGACCGGCTCTATATCGGCGGCGGCAATGCCCGGTTGATCGAATCGCCGTTGCCGGACAAGGTGCGCACCGTCTCCAACGAAGACGGTATCACCGGCGGCGTGAAGGTCTGGGACAAGACGATGGATCCGAGCTTCACTGCAGTGTCATCGGCCTTTGTGACCGTGTCCTGACGCTGAAAGAGGAGAGCAACGGTGGCCAAGACCCAAGACCCGCTCGATCTGTTGGCGATCAACACGATCCGTACACTCTCCATCGACGCCATTCAGAAGGCAAATTCCGGTCATCCGGGGACAGCTATGGACGCGGCCCCCACCGCCTATACGCTGTGGCAGCAATTCCTGCGCTACGACCCCAAGGCGCCGCATTGGATCAATCGCGACCGCTTCGTGCTGTCCGCGGGCCACGCCTCGATGCTGCTCTATAGCCTGATCCATCTCGCGGGCATCGAGGCCGAGACCTCCTATCAAAAGAAGGGCGGCGAGGCCGTCAGCCTCGCCGACATCGAGAGCTTCCGCGAAGCCGGGAGCCGCTGCCCGGGCCATCCCGAATATGGCTGGACCACAGGCGTCGAATCCACGACCGGCCCGCTCGGCCAGGGCGTGGCGACGAGCGTCGGCATGGCGATGGCCGGCAAATGGCTTGGCGCCACCTATAACAAGCCGGGCTTCGACCTTTTCAACTTCAATGTCTACGCGTTGTGCGGCGAGGGCTGCCTGATGGAGGGCGTGGGCAGCGAGGCGGCCTCGCTCGCCGGCCATCTCAAGCTCTCGAACCTCTGCTGGATCTTCGACAACAACAACGTCACCATCGACGGTCACACCGACATCACCTTCACGGAGGACGTGGCCAAGCGCTTCGACGCCTATGGCTGGAACGTGGTGCACGTGACGGACGCCAACGATCTCGACGCACTGGCGTCGGCCTATGGTGCCTTCCTCGCGACGGACGACAAGCCGACGATGATCGTCGTGCACAGCCATATCGGCTACGGCTCCCCGGGCAAGCACGATACGCCGGCGGCCCATGGCGAGCCGCTCGGGCCGGACGAGGTCCGCCGCACCAAGCAGTTCTTCGGTTTCGATCCCGGCGAGTTCTTCGTCGTGCCGGACGGCGTGCGGCAACACTTCACCACGCATATGGGGCAGCGCGGGGCAGACGCCCGCGCCAAATGGGAGACGCTGTTCGCCGACTACGCCAAGAAATATCCCGAAGAGGCCGCCCAGATCGAGCTCATCAGGACGCGCGGGCTGCCTGAAGGCTGGGACAGCGGCATTCCGGAATTTGCCCCTGATGCCAATGGGATGGCCACGCGGGAGGCGTCCGGCAAAGTGCTGAACGCGATCGCCGCGAAGGTGCCTTGGGTGCTTGGCGGCGCGGCGGACGTGGCCGGCAGCACGAAGGTGGTGCTGACCTATCCGGATGCCGGGGAGTTTCAGCCTTACAGCGAGCTCGGCGACTATGGCGGCCACAATCTGCGCTACGGCATCCGCGAGCACGCCATGTGCGCCGTGGTCAACGGCATGGTGCTCACCGGCCTGCGCGCTTACACGTCCTGCTACCTGATCTTCACCGACTATGCGCGCGGCGCAATCCGGCTGGGCTCGCTGATGGACCTGCCGGTGCTCAATATCTGGACACACGATTCCATTAGCCTCGGCCAGGACGGTCCGACCCATCAGCCCATCGAGCAGATGGTGTCGCTGCGCGCCATCCCCGGCATGATGGTGATCCGCCCGGCGGACGCGAACGAGACGGTGGAGGCCTATCGGCTGGTCATGCCGCTCACCAATCGGCCGGTGGCGTTGATCCTGTCGCGCCAGGCGCTTCCCATCTTCGACCGTTCGAAGCTTGCGCCGGCATCGGGTCTCACCAAAGGCGCCTACGTGCTGGCCGATACGGACGGCGGCAAGCCCGACGTGATCCTGATCGGGACGGGTAGCGAGGTGTCGCTGTGCCTTGCGGCGCGCGACCTCCTCGCCAAGGACAAGATCAAAGCGCGAGTGGTTTCAATGCCTTGCCGCGAGCTGTTCGAGGCGCAGGACGAAGGCTATCGCGAGTCCGTGCTCCCTGCCGCCATCACGGCGCGAGTCACCGTCGAGGAAGCCTCACCGATCGGCTGGGACCGCTATGCGGGCCCTAAAGGCATCGTGCTCGGCATGAACACCTTCGGCCTGTCGGCCCCGCTCGATGTCGTCTCGAAACATTTCGGCTTCACGCCGGAGCGCGTCGCCGCCGCGGCCAAGATGGCGCTCGGCTTGTGAGGAGAGTCTTTCCGCGCTTCGAGTTCGGAGCGCATCACAGTACGGAACGAGGAGAGGAACGATGCAACTCGGCATGATCGGCCTCGGTCGAATGGGCGCCAACATGGTGGTGCGGGCGATGAAAGCCGGCCACGACATGCATGTGTTCGACACCCACGCAGACGCGGTGAAAACCCTCGCGGACAAGGGTGCCAAAGGCAGCACAAACTTGAGCGACTTCGTGAGCGGGCTCGATAAGCCCCGCGCGGTGTGGATGATGGTGCCGGCGGGCGTGGTGGACGCGGTGCTCGACGAGCTGGTGCCGCTGCTGGCGCCGGGCGACATCGTCGTCGACGGCGGCAACTCCTATTATCACGACGATCTCCGCCGGGCTAAGACGCTGAAACAAAAGAATATCCACTATGTCGACGTGGGCGTGAGCGGCGGCGTGTGGGGACTCGACCGCGGCTATTGCATGATGATTGGCGGCGAGGACGACGTGGTAGCACGGCTCGATCCGATCTTCAGGGCGTTGGCGCCGGGCGTCGGCGAGGCGCCGCGCACGCCGGGCGCGAGCGGAGAGCCCTCGGCCGCCGAGAACGGCTATCTCCATTGCGGCCCGAACGGCGCCGGCCACTTCGTCAAGATGGTGCATAACGGCATCGAGTACGGGATCATGGCGGCCTATGCGGAAGGGCTGAACATCCTCAAGAACGCCAATGCCGGCACGGTCAAGCGCGACACGGACGCCGAGACCACGCCCTTGCGGAACCCGGAACTCTATCAATACGAGCTGAACCTGCCCGACGTCGCCGAGGTGTGGCGGCGCGGTAGCGTGATCGGCTCGTGGCTGCTCGATCTTACCGCGGCGGCGCTTCGCCACAGCCCGAGCCTTGCCGAGTTCGAAGGCCGCGTCTCCGATTCCGGCGAAGGGCGCTGGACCTTGCAGGCGGCGATCGACGAAGGCGTGCCCGCGCCCGTGATCAGCTCGGCGCTGTTCTCCCGCTTCGCTTCTCGCGGCGATGCGGAATTCGCCGACAAGCTCATGTCCGCCATGCGCTTCGAGTTCGGAGGCCACCTCGAGAAGAAGGCGCCATGACCCAGCCGAACCAAGGAGAGTCCGACGCGCTGGTGTTCTTCGGGGCGACCGGCGACCTCGCCTACAAACAGATCTTTCCGGCGTTGTACGGGCTCGTGCGCGACGAGGGCCTCTCCACGCCGATCATCGGCGTTGCCAAGCAAGGCTGGGGGCTCGATCAGCTCAAGGGCCGCGCGGCAGACAGCGCCAAGGCCCATGGCGGCGACATCGACTCGGACGCCTTCAAGAAGCTGCTCGGCCAGCTCCGCTACGTAGACGGCGACTACGCCGATCCGAATGTCTTCGCGGAGCTCAGGAAGCAGATGGGGGACGCGCAACACCCGCTGCACTACCTCGCTATTCCGCCGATTTTGTTCTCGGAAGTGGCGTCCCAGCTCGCGAAGTCCGGCTGCGCCAAGAACGCGCGCCTCGTGGTCGAGAAACCGTTCGGCCGCGACAGGGCCTCGGCGGACGCGCTCTCGCGTATCCTCGATGAGTATTTCTCCGAGCAGGACATTTTCCGCATCGACCACTATCTCGGCAAGGAGCCGGTGCAGAACATTCTCTACACGCGCTTCGCCAACTCCATCTACGAGCCGATCTGGAACCGCACCTATGTGCGCAGCATCCAGATCACCATGGCCGAGAATTTCGGGGTGCAGGACCGCGGCGCGTTCTATGACGAGACCGGGGCCACGCGCGACGTGCTGCAGAACCACATGCTGCAGATTCTCGCCTCACTCACCATGGACCCGCCCACGGGTCAGGAGCACGAGTCAATCCGCGACCGGAAGGCGAGCCTGCTCAAGGCCGTGCGTACGCTCGGAGCGGACGATATCGTCCGCGGCCAATACGAGGGCTACGAGACCGTGCCCGGCGTCAGGCCCGGCTCGACGGTGGAGACCTTCGCCGCGGCAAAACTGTTGATCGATAGCTGGCGCTGGGAAGGCGTGCCTATCTTCATCCGCACCGGCAAGTGCCTGCCCGTGAGCATCGCGGAGGCCGTAGTCCAGTTCAAGAGGCCGCCGCGCGAGACCTTCGGCGAGATCGATTCGGTCGGGTCGGGCTATATGCGCTTCCGCATCCAGCCCGACGTGACCATCGCGCTGGGCACGCGGGTCAAGACGCCCGGCGACCGGATGATCGGCGACGACGTCGAATTGATCCTGACGCGCCAGCCCGGCGCCGACAAACCGCCCTACCAGCGACTCCTGGGCGACGCCATGCACGGCATCAGCGATCTGTTCACGCGCGAGGACATCGTCGACGCCGAATGGCGCATCGTTGACGAGGTCATCGGCGACGTGACCCCGGTTTACCGTTACAAGCCCGGAACGTGGGGGCCGAACGAGACCGAACAGCTTATCGGCCGCGACGGCCCCTGGCTCAACCCGAAGCCCGCGTGAGCCGGCCGATGTCCGAGACGCACAAGGTCGTATTTCTGTTCGACGTGGATAACACGCTGCTCGACAACGACCGGTTCAAGGCCGATATCGGACAGCACGTGATGCAGACTTTCGGCGAAGCGGCGAAGGAACGGTTCTGGGCCCTGTACGAGGAGCAGCGCACCAAGCACAACTACGTGGATTTGCTCGGCACGCTGGAGCGATTTCGCCTGGAACATATCGAAGACCCGAACGCGCTGCGCCTGGCCAACTGGCTCCTCGATTATCCCTTCATCGAGCGCCTCTATCCCGATGCGCTCGGCGTCGTCCGGCACGTGCGTCAATGGGGCCTGCCGGTCATCCTCACCGACGGGGACGGTGTGTTCCAGCCGCACAAGCTTGAACGCGCCGGTCTGTGGGATGGCTTCGGCGGCCACGTGCTGAACTACATCCACAAGGAGACGGAGCTCGATGCCGTCCAGCGCGCCTATCCGGCGGAGCATTACGTCCTGATCGACGACAAGCTCACCGTGCTCGATGCGGTGAAGCGCGCCTGGGGCGCGCGCGTCACCACCGTCTTCCCGCGCCAGGGCCACTATGCCAACAGCGCCAAGGCGCTGACCGGCCTACCGCCCGCGGATATCGAGATCGACCGTATCGCCGAGCTGATGGAACACGATTTTTCGGCGCTTCAGCCGGCTTGAGGAGGAGACACACGTCGTGAAAGCAACGCAAGCCTTACACGAGCTCGGACAGAGCCTGTGGATCGACGACATCACGCGCGACATGCTCGATAGCGGCACGCTGAAGAAATATATCGACGAGCTTTCCGTAACCGGGCTCACATCCAACCCGACGATCTTCGACAATGCGATCGCCAAGAGCGCCAGCTACGATCCGGAGATCAAGCGGCTCACCAAGGCGGGCTTTACGGGCGAGGCCCTGTTCTTCGAGCTCGCGCTCCAGGATCTGTCGCGAGCTGCCGACCTCTTCCTGCCGATTCATGAGCGCACAGCCACCGTGGACGGCTTCGTCTCGCTCGAGGTCTCTCCCCTGCTCGCCTACAGCACGCAAGCCACCGTGGACGAGGCCAAGCGGCTCTACGCCCGGGCGCACAAGCCGAATCTTTTCATCAAGATTCCCGGGACGAAGGAAGGCCTCCCGGCCATCGAGGAAGCCATCTTCTCCGGCATCACGGTGAATGTGACGCTGCTCTTCTCGGCCGACGACTGTAACGCCGCGGCGGACGCTTATATGAAGGGGCTCGAACGCCGCGTCGCGGCGGGCCTCAGCCCGGACGTCCGCTCCGTGGCCTCCATCTTCATCAGCCGCTGGGACAAGGCGGTCATGGACAAGGTGCCCGATGCCTTGCGCGACAGACTCGGCATTGCCGTGGCACACCAGGCCTATCGCGATTATCGCGCCATGCTGGACTCCGACCGCTGGCAGCGCCTGGCATCCATGGGTGCGCGGCCCCAGAGGCTCCTCTTCGCCAGCACCAGCACCAAGGACCCGCGGGCGGCGGACACTCTCTATATATCCGCGCTCGCCGCGCCGAACACGGTCAACACCATGCCGGACAACACGCTGCTCGCCTTCGCCGACCACGGCACGCTCCAAGGCGTTCTCTCTCCGGATGGGGGCGATTGCGAGGACGTGCTCGCGGCCTACGAAAAGGCGGGCATCTCGATCGCAGGCCTGGCTGCACAACTTCAGAAGGAGGGCGCCGCATCCTTCGTGGCGTCCTGGCAAGACCTGCTGAAATCGATCGACACCAAGACCAAGGCGCTGAGCTAGAGGGAGGCCGCCAATGCCCACGCAGCTGATCGATACTCCGGCGTGGCAGGCGCTTTCGGCGCATCACGCCAAGATAAAAGACGCCCATCTGCGCGATCTGTTTGCCGGCGATCCCGGCCGCGCGGCGCGCTTTTCGGCGGAAGGTGCCGGGATCATCCTCGACTACTCGAAGAACCGCATCACCGAGGAGACCAAGGCGCTACTGATAAACCTCGCCAAGGAGCGAAAAGTCGCCGAACGGCGCGATGCCATGTTCCGCGGCGAGAAGATCAACGTATCGGAGAACCGCGCCGTGCTGCATGTGGCCCTGCGTGCGCCGCGCGATGCGGTGATCGAGGTCGACGGGCACAACGTGGTGCCGGACGTGCACGCCGTGCTCTACCTCATGGCCGCCTTCGCCGGCAAGGTCCGCAGCGTCGC
>CAYUTT010000024.1:0-12034 GCA_964447575.1 uncultured Methyloceanibacter sp. | reverse complement strand
AAGCCATTGCCCTGGAGCGTGCCGGCGCGCGTACTGAAGGGAGCACGGTCTACGTGACGCTCGAGCCCTGCGCCCATGAAGGGCGCGGCATGGCCTGTACCGACGCGCTGATCGCCGCAAGGCCGAGGCGCGTGGTCATAGGCCTGCGCGACCCCGATCCGCGCACCGCGGGCCGTGGCGTCGATAGGCTGAAAGCCGCCGGCATCGAGGTGGAGGAGGGCGTGCTTGCCGCCGAAGCCGCCTGCGTCACCCTCGGGCATCTCATGCGCGTCGCCTACGGAAGACCGGCGGTGACTCTCAAGCTCGCCCTCGGCGCCGACGGGCGCATGCCGCAAGGCCATGGCGAGCCGGTATGGATTACCGGTCCCGATGCGCGTGCGCATGGCCACCTTTTGCGCGCCCGCAATGATGCGATCTTGGTCGGGCGCGGCACAATCCTTGCGGACAATCCCACACTTACCTGCCGGCTGCCGGGCATGTCGTGCCGCTCGCCGGTGCGCGTCGTGCTGGACCGGCGCTTGCGGACGCCGCCTGATGCGAAGATCTTCGACGACATCATGGTACCGGTTTGGCTTCTTTGCGACGAGAACGAGAGTCAGGCCGACGCCGGGAGACTGCAAGAGCGGGGCGCCGAGATCGTGCCGGTTGCGGTCGACGAGCACGGGCTCATCGACGTGCAAGACGCGCTGGAGACGCTGACCCAGCGCGGCATCACCCGTATCTTGGTGGAAGGGGGCCCTTCGGTCGCGGGTGCTTTTCTCGACGCCGATCTCGTCGATGAAGCGGTGGTCTATCAAGGGCTGGAGCCCGCGGGCGACGACGGGCTTTCACCCTTTGCCGGCGACGGCCTTGATCGCCTCACCGGAACCGGTCAATTCACTCTTGCCGCCTCGCGATTCTTCGGCCCCGACCGGATGACGTGGTGGCGCCGGATCAGAACATGTTCACTGGCATTGTCAGCAGCGTAGGGACGCTTTTGTCAAAGCAGGGATCGCGCTTCGTGATCTCCTGTCCCTTTAAGCGGAAGAGCCTCGTGGAGGGCGCTTCGGTCGCTTGCGACGGGTGCTGCCTGACCCTCGTCGAGATCGACAAGGCCAAAGGCAAGGGCTCCGTGTTTACGGTGCAGGCCTCAAACGAGACGCTCGCGCACACGACCCTCGGCGCCTGGAAGGTTGGACAGAAAATCAATCTCGAACGCGCCTTATCGCTTGGCGAGGAACTCGGCGGGCATATCGTCACAGGCCATGTGGACGGCCGGGCGAAACTCGTGTCCCGCTATCCCGATGGCGACAGCGTCCGATTCCTGATAGAAGCGCCGGCCGCGCTTGCGCCCTTCATTGCGCCCAAGGGCTCCGTCGCGTTGAACGGGGTTTCCCTCACCGTTAATGAGGTCGACGCCGAACGGTTTGGCGTGAACATTATTCCTTACACATTGGCTCATACTACGTGGGGAGACCGCCAACCGGGCGATCTGGTAAACCTTGAAGTCGATCTCCTCGCACGCTACGTCGCGCGCTTGGCACACTATGAGAGCCTGAGGCCATGACCGTGTTGAGCAGGACATCGACCAGGGCGGCACACCGCCATCTTCTCTCGCCGATAGAGGAGGTGATCGAGGACGCGCGCAACGGTCGCATGTTCATCCTCGTCGACGCCGAGGAGCGCGAGAACGAGGGTGATCTCGTAATCCCTGCGCAGATGGCGACACCCGACACCATCAATTTCATGGCAAAGCACGGGCGCGGGCTTATCTGTCTTGCCCTCACACAGGAGCGCGCGAAGCAGCTTCGCCTGGAGCTGATGTCGCGGTCCAACCGGTCGCGCCATTCGACGGCGTTCACCGTGTCGATCGAGGCGCGCGAAGGCATATCGACCGGCATCTCCGCTCACGACCGGGCCCATACCATCTCCGTCGCCATCGATCCGACCAAGGATTATCGGGACATCATGACCCCGGGGCACGTGTTTCCACTCCTCGCCAAAGAGGGAGGCGTGCTCGTTCGCGCCGGCCATACCGAAGCGGCCGTCGATCTGGCGCGTCTGGCGGGCCTAAATCCCGCGGGTGTGATCTGCGAGATCATGAATGACGATGGAACGATGGCGCGGCTGCCCGACCTCGTCACTTTCGCGCAGACCCATGGCTTGAAGATTGCCACGATCGCCGACCTCATCGCATATCGCTTGCGCTACGATCATCTGGTTCACGTGGTGGCGGAGTCGAAGCTCGACAGCCCCTTCGGCGGCCAATTCAACACCAAAGTCTACGCCACGACTGTCGACCCAGCCGAGCATGTCGCACTCGTCAAAGGTGACGTTGCCTCGGGCGGTCCCGTGCTTGTGCGTGTCCACGCCATGAATACGCTCGACGATCTGCTTGCGTCTGGCGGCGACCACGATACGCCGATCCACAAGGCCATGGAGATCATCGGCCGGGAGGGCCGGGGCGTGATCGTGCTGATCCGTGAATCGCGACCCGACGCCATCTCCGCACGCCTGAAGCAGGCCGGGGACGGCCAAGGCCAGCAGCGTCTCATGGAGTATGGCATCGGTGCTCAGATTCTGCTGGATCTCGGCGTGCGCGAGATGGTGCTCCTATCGAACTCACCGGCACGCAAAATCGTCGGGCTCGAAGGTTATGGTCTGAAGGTCGTCGGCCAGCGCGGTCTGGAGCAATCGCCATGAGCCGCAGGGGCCCGCAATCGGTCCTTATCATCGAGGCGCGCTTCTACGAGGATATCGCCGATGAACTTGCCCGCGGTGCCGTCGAAGAATTGCGCGGCAATCACGTGCAATATGAGCGGATTGCCGTGCCGGGTGCTTTGGAGATTCCGCTCGCCCTCAGCTTGGCGCTCGCCAACGGGTTTGTGGGCAGGGCAGGCCACCATCGCGGCTGCATTGCCCTCGGCTGCGTGATCCGCGGCAAGACGAGCCATTACGAGATCGTGGCGCGGGAGTCGGCGGCGGGCCTGAACCAGCTCGCCGTGGAGCATGGCGTGCCGATCGGTCACGGCATCATCACCTGCGAGAGCCGCGAGCAGGCCTGGGAACGGGCCAGCGTCGATGGACGCAACAAGGGTGGGGACGCGGCGCGCGCTTGCCTCACTCTGATGCGCCTTGAGCAGCATTTTTCCTCCGCAAGCCGCCGCTAGCACCATGACCCGCACCGAAACGTCAAAACGGGCAGCCTCGCGCAGCGCGGCTAGGCTCGCCGCCGTGCAGGCGCTCTACCAGATGGACATGACCGGCATCGATCTGAACGAGGTGGTGACCGAGTTCGAAGAGCACCGGCTCGGACAGGAAGTCGAAGGCGAGCAGTATTGCCAAGCGGAGGCTGACTTTTTTCGCAGTCTCGTCGAGGGCGTCGTACGCGAGCAGCGAACACTCGATCCCATGATCGACGGGCAGCTTGCCGAGGGCTGGCGGCTCACCCGTGTGGATTCGATATTGCGCGCGATCTTGCGTTCGGGCGCCTTCGAACTTTTGCTGCGCGATGACGTTCCGGCAAGAGTGGTGATCAGCGAGTATGTCGATATTGCCCACGCCTTCTTCGGCGCAGACGAGCCCAAGGTCGTGAACGGCATTCTCGATCGCCTGGGCCGGAAGGCGCGGCCGAAAGAGTTTGACGCGCGGGGAATTGGCAATGGTTGACGGCGTGGAAAGGAAGGTTGAGCGGCCGAGCGAGTTTGAGCTCATTGCCCAGGTCTTCGCACCCCTTGCCACGAATACGGGCGCGCTTGGTTTGCGCGACGATGCTGCCGTGCTCATGATCACCGAAGGTCAAGAGCTCGTCGTGACCTGCGACACACTGGTCGAAGGTGTGCATTTCCTGAAGGATGACCCGGCTGACTCCATCGGCCACAAAGCGCTTGCGGTGAATCTATCGGACCTCGCTGCCAAGGGCGCGCGGGGCTACGCCTATATGTTGGCGCTGACCCTGCCTCCCGATATTGGACTGGACTGGCTCGAGCGTTTTGCCGGCGGTCTCAAGAGCATCCAAGAGCAGACCGGTATCAGCCTCGTCGGCGGCGACACCACGGCCTCTCCCGGTCCGCTCACCATCACCGTCACCGCGTTGGGATTCGTGTCCCATCAGCACGCCGTCATGCGTCTTGGCGCGAAGCCCGGCGACCGTCTCTATGTAAGCGGCACGATCGGCGATGCCTACCTCGGCCTTCGGCTCTTGCGGGAGCCGGACCGGGCGAAACTTTGGGGTTTGTCGGAAGAGGATGTTGCCTTCCTCGTGGACTGCTATCGACGCCCGACGCCCAACGACAACCTCATACTGCTCGTTCGGAACTTCGCGCAAGCCGCCATCGATGTTTCGGACGGCCTGATAGGTGACGTGGAGAAGTTGTGCGGCGTGTCTCATGTCGGCGCGCGAATCGAGAGCGGGCGGGTACCGTTCTCTGAAGCCGCACGGAAGGTCCTGACGCGGGAGCCAGACCTTCTCCCGGTGCTGATTACCGCAGGCGACGACTATGCCGTGGTGGTGGCGGTATCCGAGAGGTCGGGTCCTGGTTTCGAATCGGAGTCGGAGAGGACGGGCGCGTCCTTCACTGCGTTCGGGGCCCTCCTGGAGGGCGCGGAGGGCTTTAGCGTGCTCGACCCCGCAGGTCGACCCCTTGAGCTAAAAGATAAGGGATTCAGACACTTCTAGACTTATACCGGCTGGCTGTGGCCATAATGCCGCTTTGTGCGGCAGTCTGTTGCTTCCGCGCCGCAACTTTGGCATTTTCCGCCGGGCCACCTCCCGGGGGCAACAAGGTCGCGAGCACGGGGTTTGTGTCTCGCCAAAATTCGCGGCCTCGATCCCTCCATCTCAATCGAACCGATAAACGGGGACAAGTCTGTCATGACCGGGGTTCTCTATCTCATCATTGCTTGCGGGGCGCTTTCCATCGCGTATGGCGTCTGGACTACCCGAGCTGTCCTCGCAGCCGACGCAGGGACTGCGCGGATGCAGGAGATCGCCGCCGCCATTCAAGAAGGCGCGCGGGCCTATCTCGCCCGTCAATATCTGACGATCTCCATTGTCGGCATCGTGATCTTCTTCATTATCGCCTACCTGCTCGGGACGGCGCCGGCGATCGGCTTCGCCCTCGGCGCGATCCTGTCCGGCGCGGCAGGCTATATCGGCATGAACGTGTCGGTGCGCGCCAATGTGCGAACCGCCCAGGCCGCGACGAAAAGCTTGGCCGACGGATTGAGCATCGCCTTTCGCGCCGGGGCCGTCACCGGGTTGCTAGTTGCGGGCCTCGCTCTGCTCAGCGTCGCCATCTACTTTCTTGTTCTCACCCAGTTCCTCGGCCATAGCCCGGCTTCGAGGGCCGTCGTTGACGCTCTTGTCGCGTTGGGTTTCGGCGCCTCGCTCATTTCCATCTTTGCCCGTCTCGGCGGCGGCATCTTCACCAAGGGTGCCGACGTGGGTGGCGACCTCGTGGGCAAGGTCGAAGCCGGGATCCCCGAGGACGATCCGCGGAACCCGGCCACCATCGCCGACAATGTTGGCGACAATGTCGGGGACTGCGCCGGCATGGCCGCCGACCTCTTTGAAACCTACGTCGTGACCGTCGTGGCCACCATGGTGCTTGCGTCGATCTACTTCTCCGCCGGTGACGACCGGCTTATGGAGATGATGGTCTACCCGCTCGCCATCGGTGCGACCTGCGTCATCACCTCGATCATCGGCACGTTCTTTGTCCGTCTTGGCAAGAGCCAGTCGATCATGGGCGCCCTCTACAAGGGTGTGATCATGACCGGCGTGCTGTCTCTCATCCTGCTGTGGCCTGTGACCGCATGGCTGGTCGGCATGGACACGGTGATGACGGTCGGTGACGTGAGCTTTACCGGACAGTCGCTGTATCTTTGCGGTGTGGTAGGCCTCGTCGTCACTGCGCTCATCGTGGTTATCACGGAATATTACACGAGCACGAAATTCCGCCCCGTGCATTCCATTGCCAAAGCGTCTGTCACCGGCCACGGCACCAATGTCATCCAGGGCCTTGCCGTATCGCTTGAGTCCACGGCGTTGCCGGCGCTGGTTATCATGGCCGGCATCATCGTCACCTACATCCTTGCCGGCCTGTTCGGCATCGCCATCGCGGTCACCACGATGCTGGCGCTGGCCGGCATGATCGTGGCGCTCGACGCCTTCGGTCCCGTGACCGACAACGCGGGCGGCATCGCCGAGATGGCGGGCCTGCCGCAGGATGTCCGGCACACCACTGACGCGCTCGATGCGGTGGGCAACACCACCAAGGCCGTGACCAAAGGCTACGCCATCGGCTCCGCCGGTCTCGGCGCCCTGGTGCTGTTCGCGGCGTACACCGAGGACCTCAAATACTTCGCCGCGAACGCTGACAAGTTTCCGTATTTCGCTGGCGTCGATCCGACTTTCACCCTTTCCAATCCGTATGTAGTGGTCGGTCTCTTCCTGGGCGGCTTGTTGCCTTATCTCTTCGGCGGCATCGCTATGACGGCCGTGGGCCGTGCGGGCTCCGCCATCGTCGAGGAGGTTCGCCGCCAGTTCAAGGAGAAGCCCGGCATCATGAAAGGTACCGACCGGCCCGACTATGGCCGCGCGGTCGACCTTCTCACCAAGGCTGCGATCAAGGAGATGATCCTCCCCTCGATGCTGCCGGTTCTGTCGCCGGTGGTCTTCTACTTCGTGATCTACTGGATTGCGGGCAAGAGCGCGGCCTTCTCAGCCGTCGGCGCCATGCTGCTCGGCGTTATCGTCACTGGGCTGTTCGTTGCCATTTCCATGACGGCGGGCGGCGGCGCTTGGGACAACGCCAAGAAGTATATCGAGGATGGCAACTACGGTGGCAAAGGCTCCGAGGCCCACAAGGCTGCGGTGACCGGCGATACGGTGGGAGATCCTTACAAGGACACTGCCGGCCCGGCGGTGAACCCGATGATCAAGATCACCAATATCGTGGCGCTGCTTCTGCTAGCGGTACTGGCCCACCAATAGGAGGCGTTCCGGACCTCAAGTTCTGCGACGTGAGAAGAGCCCGACCTCGAAAGAGGCGGGCTCTTCATGCGCCAACACCGTGCTGGTGAGAGACGGCAATTCTCCGCTAGATGCCCGGGATGCCGGACGTCCCGGCTGGCTTCTGGTCCTTGAACAGTTGACGGCTAGCAATGTTGCCGAACAGCTGCTCGATGAAGCTCATATCCTTGCCGCGGGCCGGCGTTTCGCCGCTGTGGTAGTCGACGACAATGCCGTCCTTCATGCCATAATGCGCGACGTTGCGGACGGTCTCTCGACCGTCGAAATACACGGCGACCACCTGGCGGTCGATCTCCCGAGGCTTGAGGAAGGCGACCGTCTTGGTTGTAGTGGAGATGTAGTAGTAGGCGTCACCGCCAATCGCACTCGTGGTGTCGGGTGAGCCGAGGGCGGTCTTGACCTCGTCTTTCGACATGCCAGGCTGGATCTGATCCAGATCCACATCGATGAAGACATGACCGTGCCGGTCGACCTGGGCGCCACAGCCAGCAAGGGACGGCACTCCTAGGAGGAGCGCTGCGAGCACGGGCACAGGTACCCAAGCGGATGCAGGCTTGACCTTGAACAAGATTGGACGTCCCCTCGATCAGGCCCCCGGGGGCCGGAAGTGTCAGAAGTTAGACGATATGGCCTGGTCTTTGAACCCTGTCGCAGCTTTGCTGCCATCCCGCCGCGCGCAATCCCATGCAGACGAACTCTATGGCGCGATTGTGGCGCAGACACGGCTTCCTGTGTTCTATCAGGGGTTTGGCGTACCCGACACGCTGGAAGGCCGCTTCGTCGTGCTGTCGCTGCACCTCTTCGCGGTGCTGCATCGGCTAAACAACCGTGGCCTCGAAGCCGAAGCCATGGCCCAAGCTCTGGCCGACCGTTTCACCGAGGACATGGAGACCGTTCTCCGGGAGCTCGGCGTGAGCGATCTCGCAGTCCCGAAAAAGGTGCGGAGGCTGGCGGCGTCTGGCGCTGCCCTCCTGCAAGGATACGAGGAGGCGCTTGGTGGCGGTAGGAAGGCGTTGGCCGGAGCGATTGCCGCCGCTCTGCCGGGGGACGCCATCGCTGCAAGGGCTGCAAGCGAGCGCTTGGCACCTTATTTGGAGAAGGTCGTCCAGCACTTGGAAGGCGAACCCATTCGAGACCTCTGTGCGGGGACGCTGCGCTTCCCGGAGATCTGAAATCTTGCTTGCCCGCGAAGAGAGGAGCCAAGCCATGAACCAAGCTCCAGAATCAGCTCCGCTGACACGGAAAATTCGGGTCGTCGATATCGATTACAGCGCACCCAAGACCTTGGAGGCGACGCCGGGCGAGCGTGCCAAGATCGCCGACCTTCTCGACCTTCAAGCGCTCGATCATCTCTGCTTCAGCTATCGCTTGCGACGCGGCGCTGGGGGCAGGGTGCATCTTTCAGGCCGCCTCGAAGCGACCGGCACCCAGACTTGCGTCCTCTCGCTTGAGCCGGTGGGCGCCTCTGTCGATGTTCCCGTAGAGGTAGAGTTCTGGCCCACCAGACTCGTTGATGACCTAGAACAGAAGGCCGAGGATCCGGTACAGCCGGGCCTTCTCGACTGGCCTGAAGCCATTGAGGACGGCATCATCGACATCGGCCCCGTCATCTACGAGACTTTCGCCACGGCGCTTGAGCCCTATCCCAAGAAGGAGGGTGCAAGCTTCCATTGGTCGCAAGGGATGCCCGAACCGGAACCCTCCGAAAGCGGGCCTTTTGCCGCGTTGAAACAGCTGAAGGAGCCCTGAGGGGCGATGTCTCGCGGCAAAACAGTTGTCACTGGCACTCTTTTAAGTCTATTCGGGTTTGGTTTCCGGGGGTTGCCGCAGCCTAACTGCTGCAGGGTAACGTTTTCCTGATCGGTATGGAGAATGGGTGCTCCAGTCACCATAGCGCTTGACGCGATGGGCGGAGATCACGGTCCAAGCGTGGTCATTCCGGCCGCGGCCATCTCGCTCGTACGCCATCCAGATATGCGCTTCATCCTGGTGGGCGATGAAGCGCAGATCGCGGCGGAGCTTGCCGCGCATCCTCGGCTTGCGGAGATGTGCGAGCTTGTTCACAGCGACGTGGCGATCTCAATGGACGCCAAGCCAAGCCAGGCGCTGCGCCGCGGGCGCTGGAAATCGAGCATGTGGCTCGCCATCGAGGCGGTGCGTGACGGCCGTGCCGATGCTGTCGTCTCTGCCGGCAATACCGGTGCGCTGATGGCCATGGCGAAATTTTGCCTAAAATCGATCAAGGGCGTCGATAGGCCGGCCATTGCAGCCATCTGGCCGACCATCGATGCGGAGTGCATCGTGCTCGATGTGGGTGCGAATGTCGGCGCCGAGTCCCGCCAGCTTGTCGAATTCACTCTCATGGGCGCCGCCATGGCGCGGGCCTTGTTTGGGATGGAGAAACCCTCCGTCGGCCTCTTGAACATCGGTGTCGAGGAGGTGAAGGGTGTCGAAGAGATCAAGAACGCGGCGGCGGTGCTGAAGGAAGCGCCCCTCCCGATCCGCTATCATGGATTCATCGAGGGTGATGATATCGGCCGCGGCGCGGTGGATGTTGTCGTCACGGACGGGTTTACCGGGAACATCGCCTTGAAGACGGCCGAGGGAACGGCTAAGCAAATCGGCGAATACCTGCGGGCCGCCATGGGGCGGTCGCTCCTTGCCCGCCTCGGCTCTGTCCTGGCCCAGGGCGCCTTCCGAGCGCTCAAGGAGAAGATGGATCCCCGCCAATTGAACGGCGGTATCTTCCTCGGGTTGAACGGAATCGTCGTCAAGAGCCACGGTGGAACCGATGCCACGGGCTTTGCCTCAGCAATCGACCTTGCCTACGAAATGGCCTCGAATGGCGTGGTCGAGCGGCTTGGAAGCGACGTGGCTCATTTCCACACCAAGCTCGAGCTTGAGGGTGCGGCCTAGGCTTGGGAGTGGCTGAGTTGGACAATGTACGGTCGGTGATAAAGGGCGTGGGCGGTTACTTGCCCGCTCGGGTCGTCACGAACGAAGATCTGACCAAAATCGTCGATACCTCAGACGAGTGGATTACCGCGCGGACGGGTATTCGCGAGCGCCATATCGTGGCGGACGGGGAGTTGACCTCGACCATGGGATCCGCTGCGGCAAGAGCGGCATTGGTCAATGCGAGGCTCGAGCCCGAGGACATCGATCTCATCATTCTGGCCACGTCGACACCCGACCAAACCTTCCCCGCGACCGCTGTCACCATTCAGGCGGACCTTGGCATTACCCATGGCGCCGCGTTCGACGTCCAGGCCGTTTGCTCTGGCTTCATTTTTGCCTTAGCCACAGCAGATAACTATCTGAAGAGTGGACAGTTTCACCGGGCCCTCGTCGTCGGATCGGAAGCTTTCTCCCGCATCCTTGATTGGGAGGATCGCTCGACCTGCGTCTTGTTCGGCGACGGCGCTGGGGCCGTTGTCCTCGAGGCGCAGAAATTGAACGGCGTCCTGACCGACCGGGGCATCCTCGCCACGTCCTTACGCTCCGACGGCCGCTACCGGGACAAGCTCTACGTGGACGGCGGCCCGTCCTCCACCGGTACGGTGGGCTATCTGCGCATGGATGGGCCTGAGGTATTCCGCCATGCAGTGACCAAGATCAGTGAAGTGATCGGCGAAACCCTGGATAAGGCAGGGTATCAGGCCTCTGATATCGATTGGTTTGTGCCGCATCAGGCCAACAAGCGTATCTTGGATGGAGCGGCGCGGAAGCTTGGCCTCGATCCAAATCGCGTTGTGATAACCGTCGATAAGCACGCCAATACATCGGCGGCCTCAATCCCCCTTGCGCTTATGACTGCCTGTTCTGATGGCCGCATAAAACAGGGCGATTTGGTCCTCCTGGAGGCGATGGGCGGAGGTTTCACCTGGGGAGCGTTGCTCATTCGCTGGTGACGTGCCGCGAATGTCACACTTCACCGGAATATGACGCAAAATCAGGAATTTGATTGCAGCGGAGATTGACCCTTCAGCGCCCGCTCGGCTAGCATCTTGGTTCGTCCCGCGACTTTGGGGGAGCCGTAGTACGATGAGCGGGAAGACTTTGACACGGGCCGACCTTGCGGAGGCCGTATTCCAAAAGGTTGGTTTGCCCAGGAACGAGTCCGCCGAGATCGTGGAGCTCGTGCTCCGCGAGATCGTGGCGAGTCTTGAGCGCGGAGACCCGGTAAAGTTGTCCTCGTTTGGCTCGTTCGGCATTCGCGACAAGGGCCGACGCATCGGCCGCAACCCAAAGACCGGGCAGGAAGTTCCCATCACGCCACGTCGAGTGCTTGTGTTTCGTGCAAGCAACATCATGAAGCAGCGCATCAACGAGGCGCTCTCGCGGAGAAAGGCCGCCGAGTAGGCCTTAGCACTTTTGACGCCAGGAGGATCGAGCGTTGGACAAGGCGCCCGAGGCGTTTCGCACTATCAGCGAAGTCGCTGATGAGCTGGAGGTCCCGAAGCACGTACTTCGCTTCTGGGAAGCCAAGTTCGCCCAACTCAAGCCCATGAAGCGCGGCGGGGGCCGCCGCTACTATCGGCCGGAGGATGTCGCCCTGCTGCGCGGCATTCGCTTCCTGCTGTACAACGATGGCTACACCATTCGCGGGGTCCAGAAGATCCTGCGGGAGCATGGACCGCGATACGTCATGGATTACCGCCGGCTAGCAGAGGAATCGGAAGACGAAGAGGATCTGCTGCCGGTCCGCGAAATTCCCGATGTGGCCGCGGAGGCGGCTCAAGGTGGGGGCGCCGCGCGAGCTGCTCTGAGAACAGCGCGCAAGATGAACGGCGACACCCTCAGCGAGCTCCTTGAGGAGATTGAAGTCTGCCAGCGCCTGCTTGCGGACGCGGACGCCGAGGATTAGCGGCGAGGAATGCGGGCCGGGCTTGTTTCCGGAGCCCGAACGGATATATGCAGTCTGCCTGAGCCTTGAGACGTCGGAGCGTAGCGCAGCTCGGTTAGCGCACCGGTCTGGGGGACCGGGGGTCGGGAGTTCAAATCTCCCCGCTCCGACCA
>CAYUTT010000023.1:0-12222 GCA_964447575.1 uncultured Methyloceanibacter sp. | reverse complement strand
GGGATCTTCGCCTGACTTTTGGAGCATGTCGCTTCGGAGGGGCCCTGTCATAGCGTGTTCGGCAGCCTTGCGGAGCTAAGTGGCTCGCCCCGCCGGCCGGCGAGTATGGGAGGGGAAGGTTAAGGTTGGCGTCACCATCGCCCTTCTTTGGGGCCACTTTCCGGCGGTTTGGGACAAAGGTTTTAGGGGGTCGGCCACGGTTTTGCCAATGGTGAAGCGTCGAATATCAACTAGGTTGCAACCCAAGCACGTCGGCCATGGAGTAGAGGCCGGGTGGCTTTCCCCGCGCCCAGAGCGCAGCCCTCACCGCGCCGCGGGCGAATATGCCCCGGTCGGAAGCGATATGCGCAAGCTCGATGCGCTCGCCCGGGCCCGCGAAGATCACCCGATGCTCGCCGACCACGTCGCCACCCCTCAGAGCCGCGAAGCCAATATCGCCTTCGCGCCGGGGGCCTGTGTCCCCGTCGCGGGTCCAGACGCTCTTCTCCGCAAGGGCCACGCGGCGTCCCTCTGCGGCAGCGGCGCCCAGCATGAGCGAGGTGCCAGAGGGCGCGTCGCGCTTGTGGCGGTGATGCATCTCCAGAATCTCGATGTCGAATTCCGGCCCGAGCGTTGCGGCGACGCGCGCGGTGAGCGCGGCGAGCAGGTTGACGCCCATGCTCATATTGCCGGCCTTGACGATGGTGGCGTGGCGGGCGGCCGCGTCGAGCTTGGCGAGATCGTCGCCGGAGAAGCCGGTGGTGCCGATCACATGGACGATCCGGGCCTGCGCCGAAAGCTCCGCGAACGCCATCGTGGCATTCGGCACGGTAAAGTCGAGCACGCCATCCACATGGGCGAAGAGTGGGAGCGGATCGTGGGTGATGGCAACGCCGATCGGCTCAAGCCCCGCGACGGCGCCGAGGTCTTGGCCGATGGCCGGCGAGCCCTTGGCCTCGAGGCCGCCGGCGACCGTGCAGCCTGGCGTCGCCATGAGCGTGCGGGTCAAAGCCTGGCCCATGCGCCCGGCGGCGCCCAACACGGCGATCCTCATGTCACTCATGGCGAATTGGCCACCCTTGAATGCGCTGGAGCCGGCGCCGCGATAGAAACGCGCCTCCTGAGCGCCCCCGCCGTCCTTCTAGGATGTCATGGGCAGGCTCACAAGTCCTACGGCCGCCAAAGCACCGAACTGATCTGGGTCAAACCGCGACGGCCAAGTCGCGGCGCATCGCTATTACCGCGGCCTTCGCACCGCGAGGATTTGCGGCCGTGAGTTGGTGCAGACCGGCTAGGCCACGAGAGGGCGGTCGAGTGGCGTCTCGCCGGTGTCCTCTTCAGGGACTTCGGCCTCGGGCCTGCCGTAATAGTAACCCTGCACCTGGTCGCAGCCCCACTTCTTGAGCATGGCGGCCTGGCTTTCGGTCTCGACGCCTTCGGCGGTAATGATCACCTGCAGCGACTGGCCGAGACCGACGATGCTGGAGACGATGGCGCTTGTTTGCGGGCTGGTACCCAGCGTGTCGATGAAGGAGCGGTCGATCTTGATCTTCTTCACCGGGAAGCGAGTGAGATAGGAGAGGCTCGAATAGCCGGTGCCGAAATCGTCCATGGCGATGGAGACGCCAAGCCGGTCGAGCTTGGTCAAGGTCTCGATGACGGCTTCCGTGTTCTGCAAGACGATTGCTTCGGTGATCTCCAGCTCGAGCCGGTTCGGTTCCAGGCCGGTCTCGGCCAGCACGCGGCGCACGAGCGAGTAGACGTCTTGAGTTTTGAACTGCGCGGGTGAGAGGTTGACGGCAAGCTTGGTTTCGAGCGGCCAGGTGGTGGCGTAGGAGCAGGCGGTCTTGAGGATCCACTCGCCCAGCGGCACGATGAGGCCGGTCTCCTCGGCAATGGGTAGGAAGGTCGTGGGCGGAATCTCGCCTTCCGACGGATGCCACCAGCGCACCAGCGCCTCGTAGCCTGTGAGCTTGCCGCTCTCCAGACCGAACTGCGGCTGATAGTCGAGGTAAAGCTGGTTCTTGCGCAACGCGTTGCGCAGGTCGTTCTCGAGGCGGCGCCGCCTCTGAAGTGCTGCGTCCATGGCCGGCTCGAAAAAGCGGAAGGTGTTGCGGCCATCCTCCTTGGCGCGATAGAGCGCGAGGTCGGCGTTCTTCATGAGGACGTCGATGGGTTCGCCATCCACTGGGCCAAGGGCGATGCCGACGCTGGCCGAGGTCGTGACTTCGTGGCCGTTCACCTGGTAGCCGGCGCCCAGCGCAGTGCAAATGCGGCGGGCAAGGCGCATGGCGTCCTCAGGGGTCTCGATCTCCTCTGCCACGATGGCGAACTCGTCACCGCCGAGGCGTCCGACGAGATCGACCTCACGGAAGTTCTCTTTCAGCCTCGCCGCAACCTCCTCCAGCAGCGCGTCGCCTGTGGCATGGCCGAGCGTGTCGTTCACGTTCTTGAAGCGATCGAGGTCGAGGCAGAACACTGCCATGAGATTGCCATGGCGCTTGGCGCGCGCGACCGCGCGTTCGAGGTTGACGGAACTGGACGCGGTTCGGCAGGCCAGTGAGCGAATCGTGCATGGCGAGGAAGCGGATCTTGTCTTCGGCGTGCCAGCGCTCGCGTATGCGGCGCGAAGCGATCGCTGCAGGCACGGTGAACCTCATGACGATCAAAAGACTCGTGGTCGGCGTCACGACCGTCAGGGCGATATTGGTGAGGGCTGCCGCCGCGGTCTGGTCCACCGTGAACGCGTAGACGCGAGAGAGCCTTTCGCCCTGCAATACGGGCACGAAGGCCAAGCGCGTGCCGCCGCCGCCCGACAGGTCGGCAAGCTCGATCTTGTCGTCGCGGATGGCACGGGCGAAAGCCTTCTTGACATCGGGTTCGGCCAGCAGGTTCGAAAGCGCTTCGGGCGCGAGATCACCGCCAACGGCGAGGGCGTCGCTCTCGGGTGTCAACAGGGCGAAGCCGTCGCGCTGGCTGACGAACTCGCCCTTTTCCTCGTCGAGGTTGCTGAGGAGCCAGCCGCGCGTGAGTCGATTGAAGCCGTCGATCAGGCTTAATCCATCCCCGCGGAAGCTTGGACTGGGCGGAAGGCTCAGGTCCGATGCATCCGCGCCCGAGGCTAGGTTGCGCAGCCCAGCCTCGTTCAGGATGCGCACATCCTCCCCGGACGCGTACTGCGGAGTGGTGGGATTGCGCAAGCGCTCGTCGAGTTCAGCGGTCCAGGTCAGTGCCGCCTCGCGGGCATCCCGGTCGAGAACATAGTTGATCGTCGAGCGACCGGACAAAACTCCTGCAGCAACCGTGAACAGACCGAGAATCACCAGACCAGCCATGATCAGCCGGTCGTGGGTGCCAGCTTCTCTCATTTCGCGCGTCCTGTAACCTTAGATTGAGGACCGCAACCATAGGGAAAAGGTCGTTAAGGGCTACCCAATGGTTGCGGTAAACGAGACGTTAAACGCCTCAGATCCAGGCGAAGGCGATCTTGCGAAGTGCGATGTCGCCAAAGCTCTCCGTGCCCTCCGCGATGGGCTTACCCCCTTGGCGCAAGTAGAAGCCGCAGGCGGCGTCATTGTCGGCAAGTGCCCAAACGAGCAGGCCTTTCAGCCGCAGTTCGCCGAGCCGTTGACGGGCGCCGTCGAACAACTTTTCGCCGAGACCGAGTCCCTGATAGGTCGGGTGGAGGTACAATTCGAAGATCTCGCCTTGGTAGGGCGCACGCCCCAGCCTGGAGCGGCCAAACGTCACATAGCCGGCCGCATCGCCGCGGAAGTCGAGCACGAGCAGCGGCGCGCGCTTGCGCAACGTGCCTTGCCACCAGCGTAAGCCGCGGCGGGCAATCATGCGTTCGAGCGAGAGATGCGGGATGATGCCCTGATAGGCTCCGCGCCAGGCCTCCTCATACGCGGAGGCAAGGGCGGGAGCGTCCTTCGGCCGTGCCGGCCTGATGTGAGCGACATCGACGGACATGGCGGAAGCCTAGCGCAAGATCGAGGCGCTGGGCAAAGGGGTCGTTGGTGTTTTTCCCCGTTGGCGCTTACGCGACCTCTTCGCGCAGCCTTTCGGCCTTCTTGCGCTCATTCGGGTCGAGATGGCGCTTGCGCAGGCGAATCGACTTCGGCGTGACCTCGACCAACTCGTCGTCCTCGATATAAGCGAGGGCGCGCTCCAGCACCATGCGGATGGGCGGCGTGAGCCGCACGGCCTCATCCTTCGACGTGGTGCGAATGTTGGTGAGCTTCTTGCCCTTGAGCACATTCACTTCGAGATCGTTGCCGCGGCTGTGCTCGCCGACGATCATGCCGCGATAGACGCGCGTGCCGGGGTCGATCATCATCGGCCCCCGATCCTCCAGATTCCACAGCGCATAGGCGACCGCCTCGCCTTGATCCGTGGAGATCAGCACGCCGTTGCGTCGGCCCTGGATCGGGCCCTTGTGTGGTGCGTAGCCGTGGAACAAGCGGTTCATGATGCCGGTACCGCGCGTGTCGGTGAGAAGCTCGCCCTGATAGCCGATCAATCCGCGCGTCGGCGCGTGAAACACGAGACGCTGGCGCCCGCCGCCGGACGGTTTCATCTCGATCAGATCGGCCTTGCGTTCCGACAGCTTCTGCACGACGGCGCCGGAATGCTCCTCGTCGAGATCGATGACGACCTCCTCGATGGGCTCGAGAAGCTGGCCGTTGTCACGCTTCAGCAGGACCCTGGGCCGCGACACTGAAAGCTCGAAGCCTTCGCGGCGCATGGTTTCGATGAGAATGCCCAGTTGGAGCTCGCCGCGGCCGGCGACTTCCATGGAGTCGCGCTCCTCCGACTCTGTCACTTTGAGGGCCACATTGCCCTCGGCCTCGCGAAGCAGCCGGTCCCGGATCATGCGGCCCGTGACCTTGCTGCCTTCGGTACCGGCCAGCGGCGAGTCGTTGACGCGAAAGGTCATGGACAGCGTCGGCGGGTCGATGGGCTGAGCGGGCAGCGGCGTCTCAACCTCCGGCACGCAGATCGTATGCGCGACGGTGGCGTTGGGGAGGCCTGCGAGCGAGACGATGTCGCCGGCGCTTGCCTCGTCCAGGGCGACGCGTTCGAGCCCCCGGAAGGCAAGCACCTTGGACACGCGTCCCTGCTCGACGAGGGCTCCGTCGTGGTCCAACACCTTCACCATGTCGTTCGGCCTGATCGCGCCCGAGGTGACGCGCCCGGTGACGACACGGCCGAGATAAGGGTTCGCTTCGAGGATGGTGCCGAGCAGACGGAATGGCCCTTCCTCGATGGCGGGCGGCGCGACATGGCGCAGCACGAGCTCGAACAGCGGCGTCATGCCCTGATCCTTGGGCCCCTCGGGACGCTCGGCGATCCAACCCTCTTTGGCCGAGCCGTAGAGCACCGGAAAGTCGAGCTGCTCCTCGCTCGCGTCGAGCGCGGCGAAGAGGTCGAACACCTCATTCAAGACCTCGGTTGGGCGCGCGTCGGCGCGGTCCACCTTGTTGATGACGACAATGGGCTTCAGCCCCATCTTCAGCGCCTTGGACACCACGAACTTCGTCTGCGGCAGCGGACCTTCGGCAGCGTCCACGAGGACCAGGGCGCCGTCCACCATGTTCAAGATGCGCTCCACCTCGCCGCCGAAATCGGCGTGGCCCGGTGTGTCCACGATATTGATGCGGGTATCGTCCCACACGATCGAGGTCACCTTGGCGAGGATGGTGATGCCGCGCTCGCGTTCCAGGTCGTTGGAGTCCATGGCGCGCTCGGCCACGCGCTGATTGTCGCGGAACGAGCCAGATTCCTGGAGCAGGCGGTCGACCAGGGTCGTCTTGCCATGGTCGACATGGGCGATGATGGCGATGTTGCGGAGCTTCATATTCGGGATTGCTTTCGGCCGCGGCGCGGCGGTTGTTGCGGCGCAATATAGTCAGGGCGCGGCGAGACGCAACGGTTAGGGGTGGCGTGGCCTATGGCCACACCTCACAAGGCGACGTCAGCGGCGGACGTTGCCCCAGGGGCGGGAGGCTGGCGTTTCCGGCCGGGCAGAGTGGAGCATCATCATCTCGCCCAGATTCTCGACGGTCAGGAGGCCGACGAGCTTGCCGCCCGCGCCGGTGACGCCAAGCACGGGATAGCCCTTTTGCATCAGCGACCGTAGCGCCGTATCGAGCTTGGCGTTTGCCGGCAAAGTGGGGATATCGTCCTGCATCACCTCCAGCACCGGCGCATCGGGGCCGCGATCCTTGAGCGCCTTGATCATGGCGTCACGGGTTAGGACGCCGCGCAGCTGGCCGGCACCGTCGACAATGGGAAACTCGGTCTGCGTCGTTCGGATCAGTGCGTCCGCGGCATCGCTGACCGTGGCGCTGGTGGGCAGCGACTCGAAAGCCGTGACCATCGCGTCTGAGACAAGCGCGCCTTGAGCTACGGCGCGGAGCTGCGCCTGTGTCGCCTCTCCGGAGGCGGCAAGGAAGATGAAGGCCGCGATGATGATCAGCATCGGATTGTAGAGGATACCGAGAACGGCGAAGAGAATGGCGAAGCCCTGGCCGATCGTGGCGGCGACCTGCGTGGCGCGCGCATTGCCCATGCGCATCGCAAGCAGCGCACGAAGGACTCGGCCGCCATCCATGGGAAAGGCGGGGATCATGTTGAATACGACGAGGATGATGTTGGCGCCGGCCACCTTGACGGCGAGTGAAACGGCAGGATCCTCGAGTTTGGCGAGGTTCTCCGGATCGAGCTGTGGCCATAGAATAACAAGCAGCACAGCGGCGATGACGACGTTCACCGCAGGGCCGGCGACGGCGACGATTAGCTCCTCGCTCGGCTTGTCCGGCATGCGCTCCATGCTTGCGATGCCGCCGAACGGCCACAGCGTGACGTCTCGGGTCGCCACGCCATAGCGGCGCGCGGCGAAGACATGGCCGAGCTCGTGCAGGAGCACGCAGAGAAAGATCAGTACGATGAAGACCGTGCCTTGCCACGCCGCCTCGGCACCGCCTTGGCGGTAGTAGATCATGCCGAGCCAAACGAGAAAGAGGAGAAACGTGACGTGGATGCGGATCGCGGTGCCCGCGATCGAGCCCACATTCAAGGACCAGCGCATGAACAGATTGCCGTCGGTTACGGGGTGAACTTTCTCCAGCATATAGGCATTGGGCAGGGCCACGAGAAGCGATCGGCTGAGCCAGTCCGGAACCAGCCCACCCGCGGGTTCTTTGCCACCCGCTGGTTCTAGTCCGGCAAAGGGCGCAACCCAGCGTTGCTATTCAAAGCGATTTCTTCACCAAAATCATTGGATTGGGCGGCGTGCTGCAATGCAATATGGCAAGCTGAAAAGGCACACCAAGACAGGGGGGCCGCGAGATGATCCGCGACGAGCAAGCTCATATCGACCGCATCTGGGAGGTTATCGAGAAGGCAGGCGCCTGCATGATGACCACACGGTTCTCCGGCGCCCTGCATGTTCGGCCAGTTGTCACCTTGTCCAAGCGGGATGAAAACGCGATCTGGTGCCTAACGGACCGGCGCGGCGTCAACGAGGACGAGATCGAGGTCGCGCCCGAGGTCTATCTCACCTTCGTTTATCCGAATGAGCACGTTTATCTGGCACTAACCGGCGAGGTTTTCGTCAGCCTCGACGCCGACGAAACCCGCGCGCTCTGGACTTGTGAGCAAGAGGCGTGGTGGAGGGGTCCAGACGACCCCAACCTTCTCATCATGCGCGTCGAGCTGTGGCGCGCCGAGATGTGGGAGAGTCCGGCCAACGGGCCTGTCGCCGATTTCCAGTTCGCGAAGGCTCGGCTCTTCGGCACGAGGGCCGATCTCGGGGATAGCCACAAGGTGACCATCGAGCTGTTCTAGGCCGTACGGCTAACCCCAAACGCGCGCGCCTCGCGGCGTGTCGATGGCGTAGTCGGTGGCGTGGCGCGTAAACAGGTCCTTACCGAGATCCTGGGCACGGACCAGCGGTGCGGCGGGATCCTTCTCGATATCGCCCCGTGAATTGCCGACGCCGTGAACCAGGCCGACAAAGGTCGAGTGGGTGTAGCGGCAGTATTCTTGAAGCTGGTGCACGACGCCGGCCGCGACTGTCGGGAAGGTCTCCTCTGAGCTGACAAGGAGGCCCACGCGCTTTGCGGTCATGCTCTGCACAACGTCCTGCGACTTGGGATAGGACGCGGCGACGTAGCAAAACATGCGATCGAGAAAGGCCTTCAGCTGGGCCGACATGCCGTACCAATAGATCGGCGTGGCGGCGATGAATCCGTCCGCCGGCAGGAAGACGTCCAAGAACGTCCTGCCGAATCCGTCGTTAATCGAACATGCGCCGCTCTCCGTGCGGCAGGTCCGGCAATCGCGCAGGAAGCTCGTCAGCACGTCGTCTGCGTAGACAAGTGTGCAAGTATGTCCCGCCTGGCGAAGGCCTCCCGCGGCGGCCTGCGCGAGGCGTGCGGAGTTTCCATTCCGTCTTGGGCTTGTGCTCAACACGAGCGCTTTCATCGCCGTCTCCTACTTGGTCTCCAGGCGATATTGGCTTAAGAGTACCTATCGGCAAGTACGCACCTTTAGGTAACTATCATGGTGACGAAGACCCCAGTCGCGCGCAAGCCAAAGCCCAGCGTGTTCGACCCAAACTGTTCCGCGCGGGACGCGCTCGAGTTGATCGCCAGCAAATGGGCGATCCTAGTCTTGACGGCCTTGAAGGACGGGCCGATGCGCAATGGCGCCTTGTTGCGCAAGACCGGCGGCGTGTCGCAGAAGATGCGGACGCAGACGCTGCGGGATCTCGAATGCAACGGATTGGTCGGCCGGCGCAGCCTGGAAACGGTCCCGCCCCACGTCGAGTACCGGCTTACAGCCCTCGGTACATCGCTCAGCGACGCTCTCAGTGGTCTCGACCGTTGGGCCGAGAGTAACTTCGCGCGGCTCGACGCGGCGCGGGCGCGATATTTGACGAGTCAACGCAAGTAGTGGGAAGCGGCCGGAACCGCGTAGCCAATCCGCGTGGACTGAGGCATGCTCCGGCCACACTCGCGTTGATGGAGATGCAACATGGGCTGGGAGTACAGCGAATCCCTGCAGCCGCCCTATGGCCCTGCGCCTGCGCCGCTTGCGGGCCCGGAGCTTCCGTCCTTCCGCTATGGACTTGGCGCGGCGCCGACCAAGCAGTTCAATGGCGGCACCGCCAAGGAGGCGACCGTCGTTCAGTTCCCGGTCTCCGACAAGCTCGCCGGTGTCTATATGACGCTCGAGGCGGGTGCGGTGCGCGAACTGCACTGGCACGCCAACGCGGCGGAGTGGGCCTATATGATCGAAGGCCGCGCGCGAGTCACCACCATCGACCCGGAGAATCAGGCGGAGGTCGTCGACTTCGGACCGGGTGACACATGGTATTTCCCGCGCGGTCACGGCCACTCGATCCAGGGACTCGATGGGGGCTGCACCTTCATCCTGGTGTTCGACAACGGCTATTTCTCGGAGTGTGGCACGTTTTCGATCACCGACTGGCTCGGGCATACGCCGCACGAGGTGCTGGCCAAGAATTTCGGCATGCCCGTGTCGGCATTCGCGACGTTTCCGGACCGCGAGGTCTATATTGCCAAGGGTCCGGTGCCGCCGCCTTTGCCGGAAGATCCGATGTCCGGATCGCTCAATGCGCCGCCGCTCTCTCACCGCTATCGCTTGCTGGCGCAGGCGCCCGAGCCATTTCCCGGGGGGACCATGCGCATCGCCTCGGAGATCGAGTTCCCAATCTCCACCACCATGACCGGGGCGCTGCTCGTCATCCACCCTGGCGGCATGCGGGAGTTGCACTGGCACCCCAACGCGGCGGAGTGGCAGTACTATCTGAGGGGTACGGGGCGCATGACGGTGTTCGGCTCAGGCGGCCGCGCGCGGACCGATAAGTTCGGCGCAGGGGACGCCGGTTACGTGCCGCAAGGCTACGGGCACTACATCGAGAATACGGGCAATGAGGATCTCGAGCTGCTCGTTGTGCTCAACAACGGCACCTATCAGTCGATCTCCATCACGGCGTGGATGGCGGGCACGCCCGACCTTCTACTTGCGACGAATTTCGGCGTTGCGGAAAGCGTATTTGAGGAGATGCCGGGCGACGCCGTCATCATGCCCGAGCAAGACTAGAACGCGCGTCGTTAGCAAGGCAACGCGTGAGCTCGCCCGCACCCATAGGCGGCGGGAGCTCGGCGGCTTGACCCGACCAGAGCGGCGAGAAATCCATCCGGCCTTCGGCCTCCGCTTTCGCCCTGAGCGGCGCAATGGCGGGCCGCGCACGCGGGAAGCGGGGCGCTGCGCTGTTTATGAAGCCCTGCTCGCGCATGAAGCGATTGACGATGCCGCGCGCGGGACGGCCCGTCAGCACGTTGGTGATCGCCGTTTCGCGCTTCGGATCGGCGAGGGCCGCGCGGTGACGTTCATGCGTCCAGGCCTCGGGGCAGAGAAGATAGGCCGTGCCGATCTGGACGGCGGATGCGCCAAGCGCAAAGGCGGCGGCGATGGCACACCCGTCGGCAATGCCGCCCGCGGCGATCACCGGTACGTCCACGGCCGACGAGATGGCCCGCACCAGAGCGAACGTGCCGATCTGCGATGCGACCTCGGTCTCGAGGAACATGCCGCGATGGCCGCCAGCTTCCATTCCTTGGGTGATGATCGCATCGACGCCATGCTCCGCAAGGACCTGCGCCTCGCGAAGCGACGTGGCCGAGCTGATGATCTTCGTGCCGGTGGCCTTGACGCGGGCGTAGAGCTCCGCGGGTGGCAGCCCAAAATGAAAGCTGACAATCTCTGGGCGCAACGCCTCGACGGCGGCGCATTCCTCCTCGCCGAACGGTGGATGGCCTGCCGGCAGCGGCAAAGAGGGCGGCTCCACTTCGAACTCGTTGAAGTAAGGCGCGAGATGGGCAAGCCAGGCGCTGTCCCGCTCCGGATCGTCCGGTGCCACTTCGTGGCAGAAGAAGTTGAGGTTGAGCGGCGCTTTGGTGTGTGCGCGGTAGGTCGCGACTCCCGCCTCAATCTCCTTCGGCGTGAGCACCGCGCAAGGCAGCGCGCCGAGCCCGCCCGCCTCGGCGACGGCAACGGCCATTTCAACGCCGGTCGAGTTGGCCATGGGCGCTTGCAGGATCGGCAGGTCGATGCCGAACAGATCGAGGATGCGGATGTCCGGCCAGGTCACGCCGTCAACCGCGGCGCTTGCCGAGCAGGCGCAAGCGCAGCGCGTTGAGCTTGATGAAGCCTTCGGCGTCCTTCTGGTCGTAGGCGCCCAAGTCGTCCTCGAAGGTCACGATCTCACTGGAGTAGAGCGATTTCGGGCTCGAGCGGCCGATCACGATGACATTGCCCTTGTAGAGCTTCAGCGTGACCTCGCCCTCGACGTGCTCCTGGCTCTTGTCCACCAGCGCCTGCAGCATCTCGCGCTCGGGCGAGAACCAGAAGCCGTAATAGACGAGCTCTGCGTAGCGCGGCATCAGCGAGTCTTTGAGATGCATCGCCTCGCGGTCGAGCGTGAGCGACTCCATCGCGCGATGCGCGGCGTAGTGGATTGTCCCGCCCGGCGTCTCGTAGACGCCGCGGCTCTTCATGCCGACGAAGCGATTTTCCACGAGGTCAACGCGCCCGATGCCGTTCTCCTTGCCGTAGGCATTGAGTTCCGTGAGAAGCGCGGCGGGCGATAGCGCCACGCCATTAATCGAGACCGGATCGCCTTTCTCGAAGACGATGGTGATCGTCACGGGCTTGTCGGGCGCCTCCTCGGGAGACAGGGTCCGCTGATAGACATAGGGCGGGGGCTCCACGCCCGGGTCCTCCAGCACCTTCCCCTCCGAGGACGAGTGGAGGAGATTCGCATCGACCGAAAAGGGCGCCTCGCCGCGCTTGTCCTTGGCCACGGGGATCTGGTGCTTTTCGGCGAACTCGATGAGGTCGCTGCGCGAGGCGAAGTCCCATTCGCGCCAGGGCGCGACGACTTTGATGTCCGGGTTCAGCGCGTAATAGGCGAGCTCGAACCGCACCTGGTCGTTGCCTTTGCCGGTCGCGCCATGGGCGACGGCGTCGGCGCCGGTCTCCCGCGCAATCTCGATCTGGCGCTTGGCGATGAGCGGCCGGGCGATGGAGGTACCGAGTAGATAGACACCCTCATAGAGCGCGTTCGCCCGGAACATCGGAAACACGTAGTCGCGGACGAACTCCTCGCGCAGATCCTCGACGAAAATCTCCTTGATGCCGAGCATCTCC
>CAYUTT010000022.1:0-12509 GCA_964447575.1 uncultured Methyloceanibacter sp. | reverse complement strand
TTCCGCCTCGGCTCCGTTCACCAGGAGGCGCACGGTGTTGGTGGGAGAAAGCGCGCGCACCAGTGCCGCCACGTCGCGCCGAGGCGTATCGAGGTCGCCGCTCCACTCCGCGGCGTCGGCCGGCCAAGCGGTCCATGTCGCGCGTTGCGGGGCCCATTCGGGCGGGATGCGTAAGGCTTGTGTGGCGATGGCGGCGGTCATGGCAACTCAAGGCGCAATAACGCTCGCTTGCGCGGGTCCGAGACTCGGAGGGGCGAATATTTGCAGTGTGTTATGGGGGGAGGGCGCGCGCCCGGCAAGAGGAGCCTTCGTGGGGAAGGGCACGACGTCGCTGTGGTCTAGCGGGCGCTCAACCGCTCACGCGGTGGCAGTGCGCCCGCCGATGCTCGTTATCCGGTCCTTAAAGCGTCAGGCTGACGCAACCCACTCTCCGGCGATATACCCGAAGGCCACCGCGTCGGGATTGCGCTTGGCGGCCGCCACGAGTTTGGCCTTGGCGTCGACCATGACGCCCTCGCGTACCTCGTCCGTGCCCTTGCCGTCGCCTTTGTAATAGCCGCTCAGAAGAATGACCTTCTTGCCGCGCACGACAATCTTGGGGAGTGCCATAAACCGCCTCCATTCCGCCGCCGCAAGATCCTCTCTGTTGCTCAGAGTTGAAACCTCGAAACGGCACGCTCCTCACTCGGCGACCCCCACGTCAGCCTGTGAATGTTGTAGCAGTGGATTGCGACATTGATAAGACCTGCGCGTCGAAAGCGCTTAAAAATCGACGAGTTGCGCAGTGCAGCATCAGCGCATGGAATGCTGCGCGAGCGAAGCCAATCCTTGTTGCGTTGCAACAGAGGGCGTCCAGTTCAGTCCACGCAGTGCCGATGCGTCGGCGACAAGAGAACCGAATAACGGCTCTGCGCCATGCGCCTGTCCTGCCGCGCGCAGAGCTGCCTTGAGCATCGGACCCGGCACATAGAAGAGGCCCGCGCGGCGCCCTAACCCTCGGCGAAGCGCGGCGACGATCTCGCCAACGGTGAGCGGCTCCGGGTCCGCGACGATGAAGGGCCGCTTCAGCGGGACGGGCGCCGTGAGGACCCGGTCGACCGCTTCGACCAGATTGTCGAGCGCGAGCAGTGAATGGCGCGCCTTGAGGCCGGCAAGCGGCAGCGGGTAGGGCGATTGGGCAAGCTTGACCAGCCGGGCGATGTTGCCCTGCGCGCCTGGGCCGTAGACGAGCGCAAGCCGGAGCGCGGCCCAATCGAGACCCATCTCGGCGAGGCCCTTCTCGGCTTCGAGCTTCGAGCGTCCATAGGCATCGGTCGGCAGGGGCTCCCGATCCTCGGTGAGCACGCCGTCCGCCGTCGGGCCGGACTGAGCCCTGATCGACGACAGGAAGAGGAAGCGCTTCACGCGGGCGCGCTCGGCGGCGCGGGCGAAGGCCACCGTCGCCTCGGTGTTGAACAGGCGATAGTCGTCCTCGGGCAAGCCCGACATGGCATGGGCGATGCCGGCGGAGTGGATCACCGCATCGACCCCGGCGAGGGCTTCCGACATGTTGTAGGGCTTGGCGAGGTCGCCGATGAGCACGCTGGCGCAGCGCTGGGGCAGGATAGTCGGGCGCCGCAGCAGCACCCGCAAGCGGTAGCCTTTGGCCGACAGTCCGTTGAGGAGATGCTGGCCGATGAAGCCCGTAGCGCCTGTCAGCGCCACGAGTGGCCTACGGTCCGGCTCGTGTGGTCGTGACCCGGTCATGAAGCTCCGCGGCGGCGCCGGACCGGTTTCAAAGCCCAGTCCGGCGCTCTCTACACCACGAGTTCACAACCTGATTTTGGCCAGAGCAAGCCCTCCCGCATGGGACGGCTTGCCGCTGGCGGCCGCTTGGGGCCTCCGCTGGCGAAGCCTATGGCCCGCTAGCAGTAGTCCCAGTACCCGCTGGTCATGGCAGGGTTGTTCCAATACCAGCACAGATGCGGTGCGGGCCGACTCGGTATGATGCCGGCCGCGGCCACGCCGACAGCCGTACCGAGCGCCACGCCGGCGACAACATCACCGTAATAATGCCGGCTCGACCAGGCTCTGGCGGGACGATAGGCGCCGTGGTTGATCCGGCGCGCGACGTGAGGAACATGATGCGCGTGAATGTGGGGGGCGCCTCTCCTTACGTCGACGACCAGAGAACCGTCTGCGGCCGGCGCCGTCCCGAGGGCGGCCGTCAAGCCTGTGGCGGAGGCGGACTGATTGGACAACGCAACGCCCAGGCCGAACAAGGCGACAAGAGTCGCAGCAAGCCCGGAGCGAACAAGAATCGATGTGGTACGCGGATCGCAACTCATAGCGCTTCCTCCAATTGGTGGTAGCGCCATTCCTACTCTCGGCTTCATAACCATCATCCTAACACTCGGGCTTGCCGTGAGGATCTCGCGCGGCATCGTTAGCATCTCGTTAGCCAAACCGGCGGCTATCCGAAGTCCCGCAGCAGAGGCCATGAATGCGTGGGGTGACGCTCGCGAAGTCGAAGCAAGGATCGCAGAGCCAGTTGATCGCTGGATGACTCCATCCGGCGGCCGTTGAAGCCGCGCGCACTATCTATCGCATCGATATTGTGCATCGATGGGAGCAATGTCGCCAAAACGATCTCACTTGTGCGGCCTCATAAGCGCAGGTTCTACTAGATCACCCAAAAGGCAATCTGGAGGAAGCGAGCGGATCGGGTCGACTATGCTCCTCGCGCGGATAGCTCCACTCCGCAACGGAGCTGCCGGAGCAGATTGCAAATCCAAATAGGGAGAGAGACATGAGGCCAGCCTCCTGCAAGAATCTACGCATCTATACGAGCACCTGCCTTTTAGTCGCGCTTGTGGCCGGCGGTAGCGTTGCCCACGCGCAGGACACGGAAGCGCCTGCCGCAACGTCCACCGATTCGCAGGACAAAAAGCCCAACATCCTTCTGATCGTCTCCGACGACACCGGCTGGGGCGATCTCGGGCCCTATCTCGGCGGCGTGGCGCGGGGCATGCAGACCCCGAATTTCGACCGCCTGGCCAAGGAAGGCATGGTCTTCACCAATTTCTATGGCCAGCCGAGCTGCACGCCCGGCCGCGCCGCGATCCAGACCGGGCGTATTCCGAACCGCAGCGGCATGACCACGGTGGCCTTCCAGGGCGAAGGCGGGGGCCTTCCCGCGGCGGAGTGGACTCTCGTCTCGGTCCTGAAAAAGGCCGACTACAACACCTACTTCACCGGCAAGTGGCATCTGGGCGAGTCGGACTACGCGTTGCCGAACGCGCAGGGCTACGACGTGATGAAGTACACGTTCCTCTATCACCTCAACGCCTACACCTATGGCGACCCCAACTGGTTCCCGAACATGAGCCCTGAATTGCGGGAGATGTTCGACAAGATCACCAAGGGCGCTTTGTCCGGCAAGGCAGGCGAGAAGCCGGTGCAGGACTTCAAGGTCAACGGCGAGTATGTCGACACGCCGGAAGCAGGTGTGGTCGGCATTCCCTATCTCGACGAGTATGTCGAGAAGGCGGCGCTGGAGTTCCTCGATGAAGCGGCCAAATCCGACAAGCCGTTCTTCATCAACGTCAACTTCATGAAGAACCACCAGCCGAACCTGCCGCACCCGGACTTCATCCACAAATCCATCTCAAAGTACAAATATTCGGATTCCGTGCTCGAGCTGGATACGCGCGTGGGCAACCTCCTCAAGAAGCTCGACGATCTGGGGCTCGCCGACAACACGGTGGTCTTCTACACGGTGGACAATGGCGCTTGGCAGGACGTCTACCCCGACGCGGGCTATACGCCCTTCCGGGGAACCAAGGGCACGGTCCGCGAGGGCGGTAATCGCGTTCCCTCGATGGTGCGTTGGCCCGGCAAGGTCGCGTCCGGCTCCAAGAGCGACGACGTGCTCGGCGGCCTCGATCTGATGGCAACCTTCGCGTCGATCGCAGGCGTCGAATTGCCGAAGGACGATAGAGAAGGCAAGCCGATCATCTTCGATAGTTATGACATGACGCCTGTCTGGACGGGCAGCGGCACGTCCGACCGCAAGGCGTGGTTCTACTTCACGGAGAACGAGCTGTCGCCTGGCGCCATCCGCGTCGACAACTTCAAATACGTGTTCAATCTCCGTGGCGATGACGGTGCCGACACCGGCGGCCTCGCCGTCGATACGAACCTCGGCTGGAAGGGTGCCGACAAGTATGTCGCGACGGTGCCTCAGGTGTTCGATCTCTTGGCGGACCCTCAGGAACGCTACGACATCTTCATGACCACGTTCACGGAGAGCACCTGGGCGCTCGTTCCGGTCAACGAGGCGACCAAGAAGCTGATGAAGACATATGTCGAGTACCCGCCGCGCAAGCTGCAGAGCGAGTCTTATTCCGGCCCCATCACGCTCACCCAGTACGAGCGGTTCAAGTGGGTAAGGGACGCGCTGGAGAAAGATGGCATCAGCCTGCCAATGCCGACCGGCAACTAGACCACGAGAAGGCGGCCCAGCCATGGGCCGCCGCTCTTCTCCACGGCTGCTTTCCATGCGCAAGGAGCTCGAGCATGAGAACTGTGCAAAAAGGCATCGTCCTGACCGCCGTCGGCTGGACGATGCTCCTGGCGGCAAGTGTCGCCTTCGCCGCCGATCCGTTGCCGTCGTGGAACGAGGGTGCGGCCAAGAGCGGCATTCTCGATTTCGTGGCCAGGGTGACGGAGGAGGGCGGCGCCGACTATGTGGCGCCGGAGAACCGCATCGCCACGTTCGACAATGACGGGACGCTCTGGGTCGAGCAGCCGATGTATACCCAGTTCATGTTCGCCATCGATCGGGTCAGGGCGGTGTCGAACGAGCATCCCGATTGGAAGACCAAGGAGCCCTTCAAGTCGGTGCTCGACGGCGACAAGAAGGCGGTCGCGGCCATGGGAGAGAAGGGGATGGTGGAGATCGTCGCCGCGACTCATAGCGGCATCACCACCGTGGAGTTCAATGAGGTCGTGGCGGCGTGGCTCAAGACCGCCAAACACCCACGCTTCAAGCGCCCCTACACGGAACTCACCTACAAGCCGATGGTCGAGTTGCTCGATTATCTGCGGGACAACGGCTTCACCACGTTCATCGTTTCCGGCGGCGGGGTCGAGTTCATGCGCGCCTTCACCGAAGAGAGCTACGGCGTTCCGCCGTGGCAGGTGGTGGGCTCCTCCGGCAAGACCGAGTTCCGCATGTGGGATGCGAGCCCGACCTTGGTGAAGCTTCCAGAGGTCTTGTTCGTCGACGATGGGCCGGGCAAGCCCGAAGGCATCAACCACTTCATCGGGCGCCAGCCGATCTTCGCCTTCGGCAACTCCATAGGGGACAAGGAGATGCTGGAGTGGACCCAGAACTGCAAGGGGCTGTGCTTCATGGGGCTGGTCCACCATGACGATGCGGTCCGCGAATATGCCTACGGCCCCGACTCAGACGTGGGCTCGTTTCCTGTCGCGCTGATGGAGCAGGCCAATGCCAGCGGCTGGGCGGTCGTCAGCATGAAGAACGATTGGAAGGTGATCTTCTCCTGGGAGAGCCCGGGCCCTTGAGCCCTGCCGGCGCACAACCGAACGGGCAATTTGACTTGGATAAGGAGCTGATACGCGACGGTTTTCGCGGCGGGGCGTGCCTGAGCTTGTTAGCCTGAAGGCGCGTTTTTGGGGCGTGGATCGTGCAGCTTCAGGCTTGAGCGGGGAGGGGAACGATGGCGAACCGGATCGCGTGCCGCGTGGCGGCCCTTGCGGCCGCGCTTGCCATTGCACCATCGGCGGCATCTGCTCAAAGCGGTGAGGATCTGCGCCAGGCGGCGCAGAACCCCGTTGCCAACATGATCAGCCTACCCTTTCAGAACAACACGAACTTCAACGTCGGCACGCTCGACCACACCCAGAACGTCCTCAACATCCAGCCGGTGATCCCGATCAGCCTCAACCACAATTGGAACCTGGTCACCCGCTCGATCTTGCCGGTGATCTATCAGCCATCGCTTTTTCCAGGCGACGATAGCGAATTCGGGTTGGGAGACTTCACTCCTTCCTTCTTCTTCTCGCCGAAGGAGCCGGTACCCGTTAGCCCCGGCGTTGGCTTGGTTTGGGGCGCCGGGCCCGTCTTTGCGCTCCCCACCGCAACGGACGACAGCTTGGGAAGCGACACGTGGTCCGCGGGGCCAACATTCGTCGCCTTGCTCCTCACCAAGAAGGTCGTCACCGGCTTCTTGATCAATAACCTCTGGTCCTATGCGGGGCCGGGGGCGGACTTCAACATGATGACCCTCCAGCCCTTCTTCAACTACAACATGCCAAAGGGCTGGTACCTGACCACGAGCCCCATCATCACGGCGAACTGGGAGGCCGGCAGCGCCAACCGCTGGACGATCCCCATCGGCGGCGGCGTTGGGCGCGTGTTCAATATCGGCAAGCAGCCGATCAACGCGAGTCTCACCTACTACTATAACGTTGAGAGTCCCGAATTCATTGGCGGGGACTCCCAGCTGCGCTTTCAGTGGACGTTTTTGTTCCCGACGCACTGAGCCAGCGCTCGGCTGAACTGGAGAGATCGCGCGGTGCTCCGGCAATTGATGCTCGTGTCCGGCTCTATCGAGGTCGTGTTCGGCCTCTCCGCTCTCATCGTGCCGCTCCTGGTGATCGAGGGTGTTGCAGGAACCGGAAACGGAGCGACGCTCGCCCTGATCCGCTTGCTTGGCGCGGCGACCTTCGCCCTCGGCATAGCGGCGCTCATTGCACGCAGCCATCTCGCGACCGCAGGCGGCATGGCCGCGGCATACGGGCTGGCGCTCTACAACGTGCTGGCTGCGCCCGCGCTCATCTATAGCGCGGCAAGCGCAGGCGGTGCCGGTCTATGGGCCGGCGCGATCCTGCATGCCGCGATAGCCGCCTTGTTCTGCTACGCGCTTCTAGCCCGCCGCTAGCACTTCTTCATCGTCACGTTCTGGGTTGAGCGCATGCCTATCGCCCGGGCCGCGCCGGCGGACAGGTCGAGGGTGAGGCCCTTGGTGAAGGGACCGCGGTCGTTGACGCGCACCTTGACCGTTTTGCCGGTCTTGGGGTTGCCGACGAGGAGGCACGTGCCGAAGGGGAGCGACCGGTGGGCCGCCGTATGGCCGTCGGGGTTGAAGACCTCGCCGTTCGCGGTGCGATTGCCGCGCAGCTCGTTCCCGTACCAGGTGGCGCCCACGGTCTGCGCCGCTTGTGCCGGCGCGGCCAGAAAGATCAGTCCTGCCAAAGTCCAGTACCGCATGAGTTCCCACTCGCTCCTCGTTGTGACGGAGCGTGCGGGGTAACGGGGGGCTGGGGCGGCAATGCGAAGACCTTGGGGCCTTCGTTTGGAGACCTCTGGGCCAGAATAGGGCCGCACAGCTGGGGTTCCGTGGCCCTCGCTTTGCCACCCCATTTTGCGCTAGTTTCCTGGCACGGAAGGAAAATCCCGGCGAACGGGGGCAACTGGGCCGGGCGAGGGAAAGCCTTGAACAGGCGTGATTTTGCGTTTCGGGCCGGGTGTCTGCTCGCGCTAACGGCTGGGCTCGGCGCCTGTGCGGCTGCGATTGCGCGCAATCCCGTGCCCGCGGCGCTCGAAAGCCAGGCTCAGGTCGTCGGCATGGAGGCGGAATCGATCCGCTTCTGGGGCGACCAGCTTCCGCCCAATGCCGACGCCATGCTCAAGGAGAAATGGGCGCAAACGCGGGAGAACCGGCCTGAGCTCATGGCCGGCGGGCGCCGACCGGTCGTGACGTCTCTCGCGCTGTCCGGTGGCGGCAGCGACGGCGCGTTTGGGGCCGGTGTGCTCGGAGGCTGGACCGCATCCGGGAAACGGCCCCAATTCGACTTGGTGACAGGGGTCTCGACCGGGGCGCTGACGGCGCCCTTCGCTTTCCTCGGGCCAAAGTACGATGCCGCGTTGAAGGAGGTGTTCACCCAGTCGAGCACCAAGGACATCGCCATCATGCGCCCGGTCCGGGGCCTCATCGGTGGCGACTCGCTTGCCAGCAACGCCCCGCTTGCCAAGGTGGTCGCACATTACGTCGACGAGAAGTTCCTCGAGGAAGTGGCGGCCGAGCACCGCAAGGGCCGCCGGCTCCTCATCGGCACCACCAATCTCGATGCCGAGCGCCCGGTGATCTGGGACATGGGGGCCATCGCCACGAGCGGGAGCCCCGAGGCGCTCCAGCTCTTCCGTACGGTTCTTCTTTCCTCGGCAGCAATCCCTGCGGTCTTTCCGCCCGGCTTCATCAAGGTCTCCGCCGACGGGACCACCTATGACGAGATGCATGTGGACGGCGGGGCGACGCGCGAGGTCTTTCTCGTGCCGACGCAATTCATGGCGAGCAAGGTCGACGGCCGGCTCGGCATCCGCCCGATCAGGCGCGCCTACATCATCCGCAACGGCCATGTCGCGCCTGAATACAAGGCGGTGAAGGCGAGGACCTTGTCGATCGCGGGCCGGGCGGTGTCGAGTCTCATCAAGAGCCAGGGTGTCGGCGACCTCTACGAGCTTTATCTCTTCTGCCAGCGGAACGGCATCGACTATAACCTCGCTTACATTCCGGGCGATTTCCACGATACCAGCACCCAGTCCTTCGACCCGGTCTATATGACGAAGCTCTATAACCTCGGCTACGAGATGGCCGCTTCGGGCTATCCCTGGAAGAAAACCCCGCCCCGGATGGGGAACTGACGGCTCCGGGGCTGAGTTTCCACACTTCCGAACCGACCCAAGAGCGGGGGCTGCAAAGAGGCCCGATCCTGTCTTATAAGAGCCGGGAAACAGAGGTTGAAAGCAGGATTGGAGAGAGACGCATGAACCTCGCTGAGCTGAACAAAGTGGCCACCGCCATGGTCGCGCGTGGCAAAGGCATCCTGGCCGCCGACGAATCCGGCGGGACGATCAAGAAGCGCTTCGACGCCATCGGGGTGCAGTCCACCGAGGAAAACCGCCGCGACTACCGCGAGCTGCTGTTCCGCTCCGCCAAGGCCATGCACGACCGCATCTCCGGCGTGATCCTGTTCGACGAGACCATCCGGCAGAAGGCCGCGGACGGGACGCCGCTGGTCAAGCTCATCGAGCAGGCGGGATCGATCCCCGGCATCAAGGTGGATGAAGGGGCGAAGCCGCTGGCGTTCTGCCCTGGCGAGACGGTCACCGAGGGGCTCGACGGCTTGCGCGATCGGCTCATCGAATATCGCGATCTCGGCGCCAGATTCTGCAAATGGCGGGCGGTGATCCATATCGGGCCTGGCATCCCAAGCTATGACTGCATCAATTCCAATGCGCATGCGCTCGCCCGCTACGCGGCGCTCTGTCAGGAGCAAGACCTCGTGCCGATCGTCGAGCCGGAGGTGCTGATGGACGGCGACCACACCATCGAGCGTTGCGAGGAGGTCACCGAGTTCGTGCTGAAGACGGTGTTCCAGGAGCTCTACTACGCGAAGGTCCAGCTCGAAGGCATGGTGCTCAAGCCCAACATGATCGTGCCGGGCGTGGACTGCGAGGCCCAAGCCTCGGATCAGGAAATCGCCGAGCGGACCATCCGCGTGCTGAAGGCCTGCGTGCCGTCGGCGGTGCCGGGCATCGCGTTCCTCTCCGGCGGCCAGTCGGATGTCGAGGCCACCGCGCGCCTCGACACGATGAACCGGACCGGCGGCGTCCCGTGGCACCTCACCTTCTCCTTCGGCCGGGCGTTGCAGCACGCGCCGCAGGTGGCCTGGTCGGGCAAGCGCGACAACGTGCCGGCGGCGCAAGCCGCGTTCGCGCACCGGGCGGAGATGAACGGGCTCGCGACGCTCGGCAAGTGGACACCCGAAATCGAGAAACAGGCCGCTTGAGGCTGAGCCTTGGCGCGTGACGCGCTGCCCGCGAAGCGGTCAGCCGCTGGACGGCTTGCTCTCCAGCGCGTCGAGCGGAGCGTTCGTCGCTCCGGCGAGCCGCGCGACGACCCGCTTCTCCAATTCGACCAGGAGAAGGACCACAACGCCAACCGCGACGATCAGCAGTCCATCGTGAAGCGACACGGGGGCGGTCCTGAACACGGTGTGCATGAAAGGCAAATAGGTGAGCGTGAATTGCGCGACGGTCACGAAGGCGATGCCGAGCAGAACCGCGCGTGTGCCGAACACGCCCTGCCAGGTGATCGACGGGCCGTGCACATAGCGGACGCTGAACAGATAGAAGATCTCCATCACCACGAGCGTGTTGACGGCGATCGTCTGCGACTCCCCGAGACCGAGCCCGCGTTCAAGGGCATAGGCGAACATCCCGAAAATACCGCTTAAGAAGATGACCGAGACGAACAGGATCCGCCAGATCACGTAGCCGGACAGGAATTGCTCGCGCGGGGAGCGCGGCGGGCGGTGCATCACGTTGGGTTCGGGCGGCTCGAAGGCGAGCGTCAACGCGAGCGCCACGGAACTCACCATGTTCACCCACAGGATCTGCAGCGGGCTGATCGGCAAGACGAGGCCGAGCAGAACCGCAACCATAATGGCACCGGACTCTCCGCCGTTGATGGGCAGCAAGAACATGATGCTTTTGCGCAGATTGTCGTAGACCGTGCGTCCCTCGCGCACGGCCGCGACGATGGAAGCAAAATTGTCGTCGGCGAGGACCATCTCGGCGGCTTCCTTGGCGGCCTCGGTGCCCTTGCCTCCCATGGCTACGCCGACATCGGCGCGCTTCAGAGCCGGCGCGTCGTTGACCCCGTCGCCGGTCATGGCCGTTACGGCGTCGTCCGCCTGCAAGGCCGTCACCAGCCGGAGCTTGTGCGAAGGGCTCGTCCGCGCGAATACGGTCACGTCCCGCGCGACATCCTTGAGCGCGGTGTCGTCGAGGTCGTCGAGGTCCTGACCGGTGAGGACCTTGGGCGCAGGTGCCAGCTTGAGCTCGCGAGCGATGGCTGCGGCCGTGGCGGCATGATCGCCCGTGATCATCTTCACGCGGATGCCGGCCTGCTGACATTCCTCGATCGCCGCGCGGGCCTCCTCGCGCGGCGGATCGATGAGGCCGAGCAGCGCGAGCAGGGTGGCGTCGCGCTCGACGTCGGAGAAATTGAGATCGCGCTGACCCTTGGGCAATTCCTTGACGGCGACCGCGAGCACGCGCTGCCCCTGCCGGGCGATGGCTTCGATCTCGTCACGCCAGGACGCCTCGTCGAGTGCCTCGTCTCCGGTCTCACCGCGTTGTTGGCCGCACATGGCGAGGATCCGCTCGGGCGCGCCCTTGATATAGGCGAAGGTCGTGCCGTCCTCATGGCTGTGGTGCAGCGTGGCCATGAATTTGTGCTGCGTGTCGAAAGGAATCTCGTCGGTCCGGGGAAGCTGCTTGCGCAAGAGGTCGGGGTCGTTTCCGGCCTTGGCGCCGAAGCTGACCAGAGCCCCTTCCATGGGGTCGCCGAGAACCTGCCATTTGCCGTCGCTGTGGCGCAGCTCGGCGTCGTTGCAGAGAATGGCCGCGCGCGCCGCCTCCAGCAGTGTCGGGTGGGCGGCGGCGTCTGTCGCGTTTCCCTCCGCCTCGAAATCGCCCTCCGGCCGGTATCCTACGCCAGAAATCTCGAAGCGCTCCGCCGCGGTCAGGACCGTGCGGACGGTCATCTCGTTGCGGGTCAGCGTGCCCGTCTTGTCCGAGCAGATCACCGAGACGGACCCGAGCGTCTCGACCGCGGGCAGACGGCGGATGATGGCGTTCCGCGCCGCCATGCGCTGTACGCCGATGGCGAGCGTGATGGTCATCACCGCCGGCAGGCCTTCGGGAATGGCGGCGACCGCGAGCCCGATCATGACCATGAAGGCTTCGGCCCAGTCGTAGTTGCGGACGAAGACGGCAAAGGCGAATACCGCGATGCTGACAACGAGGATGATGGCCGTCAGCTTGCGGGCGAAAACATGCATCTGCCGCAAGAGAGGCGTGGTCAGCGTCTCGACGGTCCCGACAAGCGTACTGATGCGCCCGAGCTCGCTGGCCGGTCCCGTGGCGACGGCGACGCCGGTGCCCGTACCGGCGGCGATGAAAGTGCCCGAGAAGGCCATCGAGGTCCGCTCGGCGAGGGGGGCTGCGGCGGGGACCGGATCGACACTCTTGTCGACGGGAACCGATTCTCCCGTCAGCGCTGCTTCGTCGATGCGGAGGTTCCGGGCCTTCACCAGGCGAAGATCCGCGGGGACGCGGTCGCCCGGCTCCAGCAGGACGAGATCGCCGGGCACGATATCTTCCGCCGCGATCACGACCCGGTGCCCGTCGCGAAGAACCGAGGCGCGCGGGTCGATCATGCTACGGATGGCTTCGAGCGCGCTCTCGGCGCGGCCTTCCTGAACGAAGCCGATGACGACATTGACGATCACCACGGCCAGGACGACGCCTGCGTCCACGAAATGGCCGATTGACGCGGCGAGTGCTGCCGCGACGAGGAGCACGTAGATCAGAAGATTGTTGAACTGCGCAAGGAAGCGGCCGAGCGCGGTGCGACGCGGTCCTTCCGGGAGCC
>CAYUTT010000021.1:0-13029 GCA_964447575.1 uncultured Methyloceanibacter sp. | reverse complement strand
GGAAGGTCGCCAAGGAAGCGGGCGTGGAAACCGAAAGCCTCACCACTGTGCCGGCCTTCACGGCGGGGCCGCATTCCGGCGCCGTGGCGCTTGCCATGGCGCTGACCGGCGCGAACCGCACGAGCGCGGTGTCCTACGCGACGGAAGCAGGCCTGTTCGAGGAGGCGGGATGTCCGGCGGTCATTTGCGGCCCCGGCGATATCGCGCAGGCGCACGCGGCCGACGAGTTCGTGTCGATCGCGCAGCTCGAGGCCTGCCTCAAGTTCCTCGCCGACCTCGCTGATCGCTTGCGCGCCTAGCGCCTAGGTCCCGCCGAAGGACTTCGGGTCGAAATTGTAGCGGGTGTTGCAAAACTCGCAGGTGACCCAGACCTCGCCGTCGATCACCATGTCGGCGAGGTCCTCCGGCGAGAAGCGGGCGAGCAACTCCTCCACACGTTCCCGGGAGCAGCTGCAATAGGTCTCGAGGGGTATGGCGCGATAGACGCGGACCTGCTCCTCATGGAATAGGCGATAAAGCAGCCGGTCCGGCGGCAGCATGGGATCGAGCAATTCGTGATCCTCGACCGTCTCGGCGAGCGTCTTGGCGCGGGTCCAGTCCTCCTCGAACTCCTTGGGGCTCGCGATGCCGCCCTCGCGGGTGAGCTTCTGAATGAGCAATCCGCCCGCGCGCCAGGTCCACCCCCCTTCGCCAGAGCGATAGTGGCGCGCCACCGCAAGCCGGATGAAGGTGGGAAGCTGTTCCGACTGGCGAAAATAGGTGTCGGCCGCTTCGGTCAGCGTCTCCCCTTCGAGGGGGACCACGCCCTGATAGCGCTCGGTATCCAGGCCCCGGTCGATGGTCATGGCGAGATGGCCCTCGCCGAGAAGCGTCACGTCGTCCTCATCTTCAACAGTCGCCACCCGGTCCACGTCGAAGCGGGCATAGCCGCGCAAGGCGCCGGGTACGCGATAGTCGGCGACGAGCAGATCGACGGGGCCATCCGTGGTGGTCTGCAGGATAAGCTTGCCGTCGGACTTGAGTGAGGCGCCGAGGAGCGCCGTGAGGGCGACCGCCTCGCCGAGAAGCCGCGAGACGGGATCCGGGTAAGCGTGGCGAGACAGGATGGTGTCGACGGTCGGCCCAAGCTTTACCAAGCGCCCAAGCACGTCAGCCTGCTCGGCTTGGAACGGCAGGATCAAATCGTCGCCGGGGATGGCCAGCTCGACCGGTCCTTCCGAGTATGTCTCGGTCACCTCTTGGCTCCGCGACTCGTCTTGCTGCGCGTTTTGGCGCTGCGTGCCTTCGTGCCGCGCGATTTGGCATTTCGCGAGGCCGGCTTGGTCCGACGCGCGTCCGCCCGCTTCCCGCCAAGACGTCCACTCCCAAGGCGCCCGCCAAGGCACCAGGCGAGAATCGCCTTCTGCACATGCAACCGGTTCTCGGCTTCGTCCCACACGGCAGACTGCGGCCCGTCGATGACCGCGGCCGTCACCTCGTCGCCGCGATGGGCCGGGAGGCAATGCATGAAGATGGCATCGGATTTGGCCGCGCCCATGATCGCCTCGCCGACCTGAAAGGGGCGGAGCGCCGCTTTCCGCTTTTGCTCGTCATTGTCGCCCATGGAGACCCAGACATCGGTGACGATGCAATCGGCCCCGCGCGCGGCGGCGATCGCACTCTCGCTCGCCTCGATGCTTGCGCCCTCGACGCGCGCCCACGCCAAGAGGTCAGGCGACGGCGCGAACTCGGCGGGAGCGGCAATGCGCAAGGCGAAGCCGAAGCGCGCCGCGGCATGGACCCAGGAGGTGGCGACGTTGTTGGCATCGCCGATCCAGGCGATCTCGCGCCCCTTGATCGGCCCTTTGCGCTCCTCGAAGGTCAAGACATCGGCCATGACCTGGCAAGGGTGGGAGCGCGCGGTCAGCCCGTTGATGACCGGGATGGTGGCGTTCTCCGCGAACTCCTTGAGCGTCGCGTGGGGGCCAGTCCGCAGCATGATGGCATCAACATAGCGCGAGAGAACGCGCGCTGTGTCGGCGACGGTCTCGCCGCGGCCCAGCTGCATGTCTTGCGAGTTCAGCACGATGGACGTGCCCCCGAGATGGTGGATGGCGACCTCGAAGGAGACGCGCGTGCGGGTGGACGGCTTCTCGAAGATCATGGCGAGCACGGCGCCCGAAGGCACGCCGAGCGCCTTGGGCGTCTTGGTCCCCTTCTTCATGGCGGCGGCAGCATCGAGGATGGCGCGCAAGATCGATGGGTCAAATGCGTCGAGATCGAGGAAATGCTTGGGTTCAGGTGGCATGGGCGAGGGTCTCGGGAGGAACGCTAGGCGCCTTCGTGCGCGGCGACTTTCAACGCGGCGCAGGCGGAGTCGATCGTGGTGCAGGCGAGGTCGATCTCCTGCTCGCCCACGATGAGCGGCGGCAACAGGCGCACGACGTTGTCGCCGGCCTGAACGGTGAGCATTCCCCGCTCGCGGAGCGCCGCGAGGAGCGTCGCATTCTCGATCTTGCATTTGAGGCCGACCATAAGCCCCTGCCCCCGCACTTCGGCGATGACACCGCTATGCTCGTCGGCCAGGCCTGCGAGCCGCTGCTTCAACCTTAGGCCCATTTGCGCGACATGCTCGAGAAAGCCGGGCGCTAGAACCACGTCGAGCACGGCGTTGCCCACGGCCATGGCCAGCGGATTGCCGCCGAAGGTCGAGCCGTGAGAGCCCGGCGTCATGGCCTGGCCGACCGCCTCGGTGGTGAGGCAGGCGCCAACGGGAAAGCCGCCGCCCAATCCCTTGGCGGAGGCCATGATGTCCGGCGCGATCCCCGCCCATTCATGGGCGTAGAAGCGCCCCGTGCGGCCTACACCGGTCTGCACCTCGTCCAGCACCAGGAGGATACCCTTGTCATCGCACAGTGCGCGAAGGTCTTGCAGGAAGCGCCAGGGTACCTCGCGCATGCCGCCCTCGCCCTGAATGGGCTCGAGCAGGACGCCCGCGGTCTCGTCGCCGATCGCCGCTTCAACCGCCTCGATGTCGAAGCCTTCGACCTGATCGAAGCCGTCGACGGGCGGGCCGAAGCCCTCCAGATGCTTTGTCTGTCCGCCCGCGGCGATGGTCGCGAGCGTCCGGCCATGAAAGGCGCCCTCGAAGGTGACGAGCCGGTAGCGCTCGGGCGCGCCGTTCCTGAAATGATAGCGGCGGGCGGCTTTGATCGCGGCCTCGACGGCCTCCGCGCCCGAATTCGCAAAGAATACGCGGTCGGCGAAGGTCGCGTCGCACAACCTTTGGCCGAGCCGCTCCTGCTCGGCGATGTGGTGCAGATTGGAGACGTGCCAGACCTTCTTCGCCTGCTCTGTCAGCGCCTCGATGAGATGCGGATGCGCATGGCCGAGCGCGGTGACGGCGACGCCGCTCGAAAAGTCGAGATAGCGTTCGCCCGCCTCCGTAAAGAGAAAGGCACCCTCACCGCGCGCGAAGGACAATCCGCTGCGGGCATATGTCGGAAGGAGGGCCGACATGAAAGTTGCGTATCCCTGAAACAAAATTGCCGCCGAGGGGCGGCAGCAAGGAAACTCAGAGTGTTAGGTCTCGCATCGGGCGGTGTCAATCAGCGCTCTTGAGGGTCTTATCCAGCGTTTCTCCACGCTTCCATCGACAGCTGGATTTGTGTTCTCGCAACAGAAGTGGCAGAATCGGCTTGTTCCGGTGGAAAACGGGGCACCCAAGCGTGGCGGACGCTTGTCGGATTCCACCGGCTTTAGTAGGGTAATAACCGCTCGGCCACCAGATGTCGTGGGTGCTGTGGGCGCCCGGGCGGTCATTCTCAGCAGTAATTCCGAGTATCTCGAAAATACCGTCCTCACGGGACGGGGGGAATCTGAGTCCAGACGAGGAGGCCAACCATGGCTTGGACTGATGAAAGGGTGGAACTGCTGAAGAAGCTCTGGGCAGAGGGACTGAGCGCGAGCCAAATCGCGGGTCGCTTAGGCGGCGTGACCCGTAATGCGGTGATCGGCAAGGTTCACCGGCTCGGACTCTCGGGGCGCGCGACCAGTTCGCGGTCGAGCGCTCCACGGCCACGGCGCACCAATACGCCGCGGCAGCACCGCACGCCCGCGCTCTCCTTCGGAACGCGTGGCAACGTGGCGCTAAAGCCTTCTTACGAGGCAGAGTACGAAGAGGCGCCAGCGCCGGTCGCGGAGCTTGTGATCCCGCTCCATGAGCGGGCGAGCATCCTCACGCTGAAGGAGACGATGTGCCGCTGGCCCATCGGCGACCCGAGCGAGGAGGGCTTCCATTTCTGCGGCCGCAAGAAGGTGGGTACGCTGCCCTATTGCGAGCATCATGCCCGCATGGCCTATCAGCCCGTGCAGGTGCGGCGCCGCGAGAAGCGCACGGTCACCGGCTAACGCTGTCAGGCGGACCAGACCATGAAAGAGGCGCCGCGAATACCGGCGCCTCTTTCCGTTCAGGGCGTAGCAGAAATTTAAGCGGGTTCTTCGAGCTTGTCCGAGAAGGCATAGCCCGCGCCGCGCACGGTGCGGACCGGATCGCGCTCGTTGCCGCGCATCATCGCTTTGCGCAGGCGTCCGATATGCACATCAACCGTGCGCTCATCCACATAGACGTTGCGTCCCCACACGCCGTCGAGGAGCTGTGCGCGGCTAAACACGCGGCCGGGGCTCTGCATGAGGAACTCGAGCAGCCGAAATTCGGTCGGGCCCAGATGAACCTGGCGGCCGTTCCGCGTCACGCGGTGAGAGTCGCGGTCGAGCTCGATATCGCCGACCTTGAGCACGGAGGCGATGCGCTCCGGATGGGTGCGGCGCAGGATGGCGCGGACGCGGGCCATCAGCTCAGGCAGCGAGAACGGCTTCACCACGTAGTCGTCGGCGCCCGTGGTGAGCCCACGAATGCGGTCGTTCTCCTCGCTCCGCGCGGTCAGCAAAATGATGGGAATGGTGCGCGAGTCCTTACCGGTGCGCAAGCGCCGGCAGAGCTCGAGCCCCGAGATGCCCGGCAGCATCCAGTCGAGTACGATGAGATCCGGCGCGCTTTCGGCGATGGCCACCTCCGCTTCGTCGCCCCGATGAATGACATCGACGGCGTAGCCTTCCGCTTCGAGGTTGTAGCGCAGGAGGAGGGCCAGAGGCTCCTCATCCTCCACGACGAGAACCTTGGCTCCAGGGTTCATCATGTTCATCGTATTCGTCTGCAACATGTTAGACCGCCGACCGCTTCAGCGAGACCGGAGTCGTGCTGGTGGTATCGCCCTTGGGCCGCTGATCGGTGATGGTCCGGCCATGCACCAGGTAATAGACCGTCTCGGCGATGTTGGTGGCGTGATCGCCGATGCGCTCGATGTTCTTGGCGCCGAACAGGAGATGGGTGCAGAGCCCGATATTGCGCGGATCCTCCATCATGTAGGTCAGGAGCTCGCGGAAGATCGAGTTGTACATCGCGTCGATCTCCTCGTCCTTGTACCAGACGCCCAGCGCCCGGTCGGCATCGCGCTCGATGAACGCGTCGAGGACGTCCTTGAGCTGGCCGAGCGCCAGTTCGCCCATGTGCTTGAGGCCGAGCATGAGCTGCTTCGGCTGCTGCTCCGTCGCTACCGCACCGGCGCGCTTCGCAATGTTCTTGCCGAGATCGCCGATGCGCTCCAGATCGGAGGAGATGCGCAGAGCCGCCATGATCTGGCGGAGGTCGTAGGCCATAGGTTGCCGCCGCGCGATCATGATCACGGCCTGCTCCTCGATCTCGCGCTCGAGCTCGTCGATCTCCTCGTCCTTCTTGATCGTCGAAGCGGCAAGGTCAGGATCGCGGCGCTCCAAGGCCTCGAACGATTGGCCGAGCACTTGTTCAGCAAGACCGCCCATCTTGGCGATCTTGTTTTTTAAGAGGGCAAGCTCCTCCTCGTAGGACCTGACGATATGTTCGTGCTGCTGTTCCATGGGGGCGAACTCCTGAAGAGCCGTATATCAACCAAAGCGTCCGGTGACGTAGTCCTGGGTGCGCTGGTCGGTGGGGTTGGTGAACATCTTCGTGGTCTCGTCCACCTCGACCAGCTTGCCGAGATGGAAGAAGGCCGTGCGTTGGGAGACGCGGGCCGCCTGTTGCATCGAGTGCGTGACGATGACCATGCAGAGGCTCTCTCTCAGCTCGTCCATCAGGGTCTCGATCTTGGCGGTGGCGATCGGGTCGAGCGCCGAGCATGGCTCGTCCATAAGCAGGACCTCCGGGTTCACCGAGATCGCGCGCGCGATGCAGAGCCGCTGCTGCTGACCGCCGGACAGGCCCGTGCCGGGCTCCTGGAGCCGGTCCTTGACCTCCTCGAACAGTCCGGCCTTGGTCAGGCTGTGGACCACGATCTCCTCCAGATCGGACTTGCTCCTGGCAAGGCCATGAATACGCGGCCCGTAGGCCACGTTCTCAAAGATGGATTTGGGGAACGGGTTCGGCTTCTGAAAGACCATGCCCACCCGGGCGCGGAGCTGCACCGGGTCCACGTTCGGGGCATAGATATCCTCGCCATCGAGCCGGATGTCACCGGTGATGCGAACGCCCTCGATGACGTCGTTCATGCGGTCGAGGCAGCGCAGGAAGGTCGACTTGCCGCAACCCGACGGGCCGATGAGGGCCGTGACGGACTTGTCAAAGATGTCGAGCGACACGTCGAACAGCGCCTGCTTGTCGCCGTACCACAGGTTGACGCCTTTGGCGTTCATCTTGAGCTCGGGCTGCTCCACGGGCAATTCGCCCTCCTTTTTCAGGGGCGCCACCGGCGTCTCTACGCGGATGGCCGGTCGCGCCTTCACGTTAGCCTCCATGACGAATTCCCTTTCTACCACTTGCGCTGGAAGATCTGCCTCAAGGCGATCGCCACCATGTTCATCATTACAAGAAAGCCCAATAGGACCAGAATGGCCGCCGAAGTGCGCGAGACGAAGCCGCGCTCGGGGCTGTCGGCCCAGCTGAAGATCTGCGTCGGCAGCGCGGTCGCGGGCTGAAGAACACCCATATTCTCGATGCTCGGGATGAAGGCGTTCATGCCGATCAGAAGCAGCGGCGCCGTCTCACCCAAGGCCTGCGCCATACCGATAATAGTGCCGGTGAGAATGCCGGGCAGCGCCAGCGGCAGCACATGATGCAGCATGACCTGGTGCTTCGAGGCGCCGACGCCAAGCGCCGCCTCGCGAATCGATGGCGGCACCGCCTTGAGCGCGACGCGGGTGGCGATGATGATGGTCGGCAAGGTCATGAGACTGAGCACCATGCCGCCGACCAGAGGCGCCGAGCGCGGCAGGCCAAAAAAACCGAGGAACACGGCGAGGCCCAGCAAGCCGAACACCACGGAGGGCACGGCGGCGAGATTGTTGATGTTCACCTCGATCAGGTCGGTGAAGCGGTTCTTCGGCGCGAACTCCTCGAGATAGATCGCGGCAGCGATACCGATGGGAAAGCTCAGGAGGAAGCAGACGAGCAGCGCGAAGAAGGAGCCGGTGATAGCGCCGGCGAGACCGGCCCGCTCGGGGAAGCGGCTGTCCGCGTTGAAAAACAGCTCCCAGTTGAAGGGCGTGCGCAGGAGCCCCTCTTTCTCCAAGGTATCGAAGGCCTTGATCTGCTCGGGCGAGAAGCGTGGATTGAGAATCTTGGGCTCCTCGCCCTTGGCGAGTTGGGCGACCGGGGGCGCCACCGGAAACATGACCTCTATGGTCTTGCCGATGACGCCGGGATCCTCGGCCACGCGCTGCGCGAGGACCTCGGGTGCGTCATCGGCGAACAGGCCGAACAGCGCCGTGTCATACACGGACGGCAGATAGGTCTGAAGGCTGTCCCTGGCGATGGCGGCGAAATCGCCGCTCGGCGGCGGGCCGGCTTCCACCTTCGCCGGATCGACATAGACGTCGAGCTTGAGGCTGATGCGACCATCGTGCTCGACCACGACCCCGCGATTCTGCAACCGCTCGACATAGAGGACTTGGCTCCAGGTCAGCGCGTCGACTTCCCTAGGGATCACGCCTTTATAGAGCTGGTCGAAGGGGTCGGACACCGAGATGGGCACCGTGATGGTTTTGCCGATGGAATCGGGATGGGCAACGACGTAGTCGCGCACGATGTAGGGCGCGTCGGAGGTCAGGACTTTGCTCACGTCGCGGTACTGGCTCTCGGGGATGCCTGGAACGGCCTTCAGCAAGGCCTCGCGAACCAATGTCCGATAGTTGCCAGCCGCCGGATCCTCGGGATCGACATTGGCGGGATCGATGTAGACCGGCAGGTCGACCTTGGTCTGGACGAAGGCTGGCAATCCCGTGGAAATGAGTGATGCCAGGAGCACGCCAAGGAGGCCGACGGCCAGGGCGATGGCGATGATGCCATAGGCCTGGAGCCGCCTGTCGGCCGCGTAGCGCCGGCGGAGACGCCGCCGCGCTTGATCCGAGTCCCAACTAATCGTTGGCGCGGGGCCTATGGTTTGTGCGTCACTCATATTGCTCTCGATATTTACGGACGATGCGAAGGGCGATGACGTTCAACGCCAGTGTGACGAGGAACAGCACAAGGCCGAGCGCGAACGCCGCGAGCGTCTTCGGGTTGTCGAACTCCGTGTCGCCGATCAGCAGGGTCACGATCTGCACGGTGACCGTGGTGACCGGCTCGAGCGGATTCATGGTCAGGTTCGCGATAATGCCTGCGGCCATGACCACGATCATGGTCTCGCCGATGGCTCGGCTCACGGCGAGGAGGATACCGCCCATGATCCCGGGAAGCGCCGCCGGCAAAAGCACGTTGGTGATGGTCTCGCCCTTGGTGGCGCCCATGGCGTAAGAACCATCGCGCATGGCGCGCGGAACCGCGGCTATGGCATCGTCGGACAACGATGAAATGAAAGGAATGATCATGATGCCCATGACCGCGCCCGCGGCGAGCGCGCTGTTTGGCGCGATCGGCACGCCAATCATCTCGCCGAACTCGCGCATGGCCGGCGCCACGGTGAGCACCGCAAAGAACCCGTAGACGACTGTCGGAATGCCGGCCAGCAGCTCGAGCACCGGCTTGATCGTGGCCCGGACCCGGGGGTGGGCGTATTCGGTCAGGTAGATCGCCGAGTAGAGGCCGATAGGGGTCGCGACAAGCATGGCGATGAGCGCGACGAGCAGGGTGCCCACAAAGACGGGAATTGCGCCGAAGGCACCGCCTGCCGTCACCTGGTCTTCCCGCATGGCGATCTGCGGCTCCCAGTTCAGCCCGAAAAAGAACTCAAAGGGGTTCACTCGGTCGAAGAAGCGCAAGGCCTCGATCAAGAGCGACAGGACGATGCCGAGCGTCGTGAGAATGGCGATGAGCGAGCAGGCGATCATCAGACCGCTTAGAATGCGCTCCGCGCCATGACGGGCCCGGAAACCGGGGGAGATACGGCGGCTGGCGAAGACGAGGCCGAGAAGGGCGACGCTCAAAGCCGCGCCCGCCATGGCCCAGCGGGCAATCGTTTGCCAGCGGTTGTAGCGCTCGGCAGCTTCCTGCACCACGAGGCTCGGCTCGCTGAAGATACTTCCAGCCGCAACGGACTTGATCTCGCTCACGAGGAGGTCAATACGCCCTTGGCCCATGCCGTCCGTGGTCCCAGGCGGCAGACTCCACAGCAAGAGATTGTCGATGATGGTTCCCTGGAACAGCAGCCAGATCAGGACCAAAAGGATCGAGGGGATGCCCACCCAGGCCGCAACGAATGCGCCGTGATAGGTCGGGCGGGAGTGAAGCTCGCTCTCGCGCCCCTGAACAACCGCGATCGACCGCCTGCGGGCGAATAGGTAGCTCACCGCGGCCAGCCCGATGAGCACGAGCAGAAGGTAACCGATCATCTCCGCCCCAATCCCCTGTGCAGTCCACGACGCCTGCGGCGCCAGTTCTTATCGCTCAGGACCGTCGGCGTGGCCGCATTCGCAAATTGGCGGCCACGCCTTCGGTCAACTCGTGCAATCGTCCGGCCTTAGGAGGTCGGAGCGGCCATCTTCGTCCCGTTCCTCGCGCGGTCTTGCATTTCCTTCAGCTTGTCCTCGGGCAGCACGACAAGGCCGCGCTCACTCAGGTAGCCGTCGACGCCCATGGCATCATCGCTGACATATTCGACGATGAACTCGTCCAGGCCCCCGATGACCTTCCGGTGCAGGTTCTTGATGTAGAAGAATAGCGGGCGCGACAGGCCGTAGCTGCCGTCACCGATAGTGTCGAAGCTTGGCTCGACGCCGCCGATCTTGACACCTTGCAGCTTGTCCGCATTCTCGTAGAGGAACGAGTAGCCGAAAATGCCTACGGCATTGGGATCGGCCTCGATGCGCTGAACGATCAGGTTGTCGTTCTCGCCGGCCTCGATGAAGGGACCGTCCTGACGCATGGGCGTGCACTTGTCCTTCACCTGGTCTTTGTTCTTCTTGAAATACTCGAGTTCCTCGCACCCCTCGTGCATGGCAAGCTCGACGAACGCGTCACGCGTGCCCGACGTAGGCGGCGGGCCATAGGCCGTGATCGCGATGTCGGGAAGCGACTTGTCGATGTCGCTCCACTTCTTGTAGGGGTTCGGCACCAGCTTATCGCCGTCCGGTACTTCCGCCGCGAGGGCTAGGAAGATCTGCTCCTTGGTCAGATCCATCGGCTTGCCCTTCTTCGAAAGGGCGATGGAGAGACCGTCGTAGCCGATGAGAACCTCGGTGACGTCATCGACGCCGTTCTCCATGCAGTCCTCGTACTCGGACTTCTTCATTGCGCGGGAGGCGCCGGTCATGTCGGGGTTACCCTCGCCGATGCCCTGGCAGAAGATCTTCATGCCGCCGCCAGTGCCCGTCGACTCGACCACGGGGGCCTTCTTGCCAGTCTTTTTTCCGAACTCTTCGGCCACGGCCTGGGTGTAGGGGAAAACCGTCGAGGACCCGACGATCTTGATCTGGTCACGGGCCAGCGCCGGGCCGCCCGTGCAAAGAGCGGCGACGACGAGCGTCGACGCTGCGATACTGATCCTGTTCACTTTGCTCTCCTTTAGGAAATGGATGTGAGCCTCCGCCAGCGCGAGCAACGCCGCTACCAGCTCGCGGGCACGCTAGTCCCCAGGGATCATTGTTTTATGACAGCGATGATTCCGATTTATGACATTCTATCTTATTGTTTAGGTTGACTTTTTTTCTGCCGTGACTGTGGAAAACGGGAAAGCGCGCGGCCGCTCGCGCCAATTGACCCGTGCCGGATATGTCTGTATTTCTCGACATATGGATAGAATAGCATCCGGGCGGCACAGCCTCCCGAAGATCCTGGAAAACGCATTCGCGATTCCAGAGGCCGATTCCCTGCATGCCCTGCGGGGGCCGCAACCCCCACCTCGATTTCTCATGCTGTACGGGTCCCTGCGCCAACGGTCCTACAGCCGCTTCCTCACCTTCGAGGCGGCACGGCTGCTGGAGGCGTTCGGGGCCGAGGTGCGCGTCTTCAATCCCTCGGGTTTACCGCTCCCCGACGACGCACGCGAGACGCACCCCAAGGTTCAGGAATTGCGCGAGCATTCGACTTGGGCCGAGGGGCATGTGTGGTGCAGCCCTGAGCGACACGGATCGATGACGGGCATCATGAAGGCACAGATCGATTGGATTCCGCTGTCCCTTGGGTCGGTGAGGCCGACCCAAGGGAAGACACTCGCCCTCATGCAGGTCAGCGGCGGCTCGCAGTCCTTCAACGCGGTCAACCAGCTGCGCGTCCTCGGCCGATGGATGCGCATGATCACGATCCCGAACCAGTCCTCGGTGGCCAAGGCCTATGAGCAGTTCGACGAGGCGGGGCGCATGAAGCCCTCCGCCTATTACGACAGGGTCGTCGATGTGATGGAAGAGTTGATGAAGTTCACGCTCCTGACCCGCGGTGTGTCGCCCTATCTCACGAGCCGCTACAGCGAACGCAAGGAGGCGCTCGAAAAGCAAGGCCTGGGCGTCAATCTGGAGGCGATGTAGGCTAGCCCGCGCGGGCCTCGTTCAGCATGACCGTGAAGGCCGATCCCTTGCCGGGAGTGGAGGCGATCGCGAGCTCGCCGCGGTGGCGATTCAAGATGTGCTTGACGATGGCCAGACCAAGGCCCGTGCCGCCCTTTTCGCGGCTCGAGGCCACGTCCACCCGGTAGAAGCGCTCGGTCAGGCGGGGCAGGTGCTCGGGCGCGATGCCCGGCCCATCGTCGACCACGGCGATGGTGTAGCGGCCGGCCTGGCGGCCGAGCGAGGGAATGTGCTTGGCCTCGATGCGCACCGAGCCGCCGGAATTGCCGTATTTCAACGCGTTCTGAACGAGGTTCTGGACCACCTGCACGAGCTCGTCGCGGTCGCCGCGCACGAGCGCAGCCTTGGGGAAACGCCCGACCTCGAGGCTCATGCCGGTAGCGGCGGTGATCGGCTGCAGCGTGTCCTCCGCGTGGCCCAGAACCTCGTTGAGGTCGACCAGGTCGCTCGGCGGGACGTGGGCGTTCATCTCCACCCGGCTCAAGGAGAGCAGCGCATCGATGAGGCGGGTCATGCGCGAGGCCTGCTCGGCCATGATGGGCAGGAAGCGCTCGCGGGCGCCGGGGTCCTCCTTGGCGGTGCCTTGCAGGGTCTCGATGAAGCCGCGCAGGGAAGCAAGCGGTGTGCGCAGCTCGTGGCTCGCATTGGCAATGAAGTCGGCACGCATTTGGTTGATGCGTTCGACCTCGGTCAGATCGCGCAAAAGCACGAGAATATTGCCGTCGCCCTCGTTTCCGCGCCCAAGAGCGGCGACGGTCACGGCCATCCGCCTCCCCACCGGCACACGCTCGGCATAGGTCACGGTCACGGGGCGGTCGCTCCCTGGTGCCGCGCTGACGGCGTCGAGAAAGTCCGGCGTGCGGATAACCGAGGAGATGTGGCTCCCCTCGCGAAGCGAGCCGAAGAGACCCCGCGCGGCCGCGTTGCAAGAGAGCACTTGGCCCGTCCGATTAAGCAAGAGCACCGGGTCGGGCAGCGCCTCCGCCATGACATGCATGGCCGACGCCGACCGTCCCTTGG
>CAYUTT010000020.1:0-13278 GCA_964447575.1 uncultured Methyloceanibacter sp. | reverse complement strand
CGCGCCGCCCCCTTCGTCTAATGGTCAGGACGTCAGGTTTTCAACCTGAAAACAGGGGTTCGATCCCCCTAGGGGGCGCCACGTCCTACCACTTCCCGGTATTCGGCATCGAGGCCCAAGGCTCCTGCTTGGGCTTGGGTCCGCCCTTCTGCAGAAACTCGATCGAGATATTGTCGGGAGAGCGGATGAAGGCCATGTAGCCATCCCGCGGCGGACGGTTGATGGTGACGCCGTTCTTCATCAGGTGGTCGCAGGTCGCATAGATGTCGTCCACCTCATAGGCGAGATGGCCGAAATTGCGGCCTTCGCCATAGGCTTCGGGATCCCAGTTGTAGGTGAGCTCGACCTGGGCATCCTCATCGCCCGGAGCGGCCAGATAGACGAGGGTATACCGGCCCTGCTTGTTCTCCATGCGCCGGACCTCCTTGAGGCCGAGCTTGTTGCAGTAGAAGTCGAGCGATTCATCCAAGTCGGAAACGCGCACCATGGTGTGCAAGTACTTCATCGGGTCGTCTCCTTGCGAGGTTGCCATCGTGGTTGGCCCGACCCTAGAGCGGAGGGTGCGCGGCTGGCAAGCGCGCCCGCGTTGCCCTGGTGTGCGCCCGAGTGACAGCGGATTTCGCACCGGTTGTTGCACAGGGTCCACAGCATTGCGGGCGAAACGCATTGAATCAAAATTTGCTCGTTGCCAGAGCCAGTTGCCGTGCCCTCATCGAGATTTCAGGCCGTCCTCGGCGAATCGAGAATGCGTTCACGAAGCACCTTGGTTTTGCTTGTCGATCAGATGCTTGCCCGCATGTTTGCGCAAGTGTCGCGAACTCGGCGGCGGATTGTGGAGAAGGGTTCGCGCTTGGGAAAATTCTTATGGCCACTCCGAACCGCGATGCTATGTTCGAAAGATAGTGTTCCAGCCGATTCGTTTGTGAGGCGTCGGGTCGGCTGATGGAAGTGAAGCGGGGGAATGCGGCATGGGGGCGAAAGAACCGCCACACCTAGAGGAACATACCCAACGCGACGAGGAAGCCACTGTTGATGTCTTCGAGGTGTCAGGGTCAATCAAGTGGTTCGATGCGTCAAAGGGTTATGGGTTTATAGTACCGGACGAAGACCTTCCCGACGTACTCCTGCATGTAACGTGTCTCCGGCGCGACGGCCACCAGACCGCGTACGAGGGCGCGCGAGTCGTCTGCGAGGTGTTGCGCAGGCCCAAAGGCTTGCAAGCTTTCCGCATTCTCGAGATGGACGATTCCACCGCGATCCATCCCTCCCAGCTGCCGCAACGCACCCATGTCGTGGTGATTCCGGAAAGCGACTGGGAACGGGCCATGGTAAAATGGTTCAACCGCTTGCGGGGCTTCGGCTTTTTGACCCGGGGACCCTCCACGCTGGACATCTTCGTGCATATGGAGACGTTGCGACGGTGCGGCTTCACCGAGCTCAGGCCCGGGCAATCTCTACTGGTCCGCTACGGCCGGGGTCCCAAGGGGCTCATGGCGGCGGAATTAAAACCCGACGGCGCGAACGGACCGGCCTCTCACTGACACGACAAGCAGTCATTGCTCCGATCGCCGCTGCGTGGCTTCTGGCGCTTGCGGCCCTTGCGCCGAGTCCGCAGGCTTGGTCTGCGAACACGGGTACGCTCGTGCTCAGGACGGAGAGCGGCACGCACAGCTACTCCATCGAGGTCGCTGTCACCGACGTCGAGAAAGCACGCGGACTTATGTTCCGGCGTTCGCTGTCCCAGGACAGCGGTATGCTGTTTCTCTACGACCCGCCGCAAGCGGTGACCATGTGGATGCGCAACACCTACATCCCTCTCGATATGATCTTCATCACGCCGGACGGGCTTGTGCACCGCATCGAGGCCAATACCGAACCCTTCTCCACGGATGTCATCGCCTCCGGCGGCACAGTGGCAGCCGTGCTCGAACTCAATGCCGGCCAGGCCGACAAGATCGGGCTGAAACCCGGGGACCGCGTGATCTATCCAGGCCTCTTCCCAGAGCCGCAATGGTGATGACGAGGGCTTAACCCCTTGGCACTAGCCTCAAACCGCCGGGACCATTATGTATGCGGTGAACACGACCGGACCTGCCCGTCTGGGTCAGGGGTTGTGCTTGGTTCGGGGCATAGCGCAGTCTGGTAGCGCACCTGCTTTGGGAGCAGGGGGTCGCAAGTTCGAATCTTGCTGCCCCGACCATTTGTTTCGCATTCGATGGAGACCAAGCCATGGCGGCCCGGATTTACAAGCCCGCCCAGAACGTCATGCAGCAAGGCAAGGCCGCTTCGCGCGATTGGGTGCTCGAATACCTTCCCCAGCAGCCGCGTGTCATCGAGCCGCTGATGGGTTGGACCAGTTCTGGGGATACGAGGCGCCAGGTTCGCCTCAGCTTCGCCAGCAAGGAGGAGGCCATCGCCTTCGCCACCGAGAACGGCATCGCTTTTCGTCTCGAGGAACCGCCATCGACCAAGCTGCGGCCGAAGTCGTACGCGGAGAACTTCAAGTACGGTAGACCCGACCGCTGGACGCACTGACCGCAAGGTTTTCGGGTTATACTTGCAGGACAAGCGTGGTCCCGTAGCTCAAGGGATAGAGCATCTGCCTTCTAAGCAGAGGGTTGCAGGTTCGAATCCTGCCGGGATCGCCATTTCCTTGTTTGCACTCGAAATGGGGATCTCATGCGTTCTGTTCTTGGCCTGGTTTTCTCCGTCTTGCTCGTGACGGCCGCCGCCGCCACTGGCCCACAACTCCTGTGGGAAACGAAAGGGTTCGCGCAGCCTGAGTCGGTGGTCTACGACCCCGTCACCGACGTACTCTATCTCAGCAATATCAACGGCCCCGTCATGCTGAAGGACAGCAACGGCTTCATCTCGCGGCTGAAGCCCGACGGCACCATCCTCGAGCGGAGCTGGGTCAAGGGCCTGCACTCGCCGGCGGGGCTGGCCCTCCACGACCGGACCCTCTACGTGGCCGATGTCGACGAGCTCGTCGAGGTCAATGCCGCGGCCGGCAGCATCGGCAAGCGTCACAAAGCGCAAGGCGCAGTTTTCCTGAATGACGTTGCCGTGGCCGAGGACGGAACGGTCTACGTTTCCGACACGCCCATGAACACGATCTGGCGGCTGAAGGACGGCGTCTTCGAGCCGTGGCTTACCAATGACGACCTTCACGGGCCGAACGGACTCCTTGTCCAAGGCGACAAGCTCATCGTCGCCTCGTTCGGCAAGATGCCGAGCGAGGGTCAGAAACAGGAGCTGGCGGGTCTACTCGCCGTGAACCTAGAGGACCAGAGCATCGCGCCGTTGGGGAAGGGGGAGCCTCTTGGCAATCTCGACGGGATCGAACCGCTCGGCGCCGGCGCCTACCTCGTTACCGACTGGGCGGCTGGCGCCCTTTATCGCATCGACGCAAAGGGTAACGCGGATCAGATTCTCGATCTCAACCAGGGCAGCGCCGACCTGACATACCTTCCGGACGAGGGCATAGTGCTGATCCCGATGATGCTCGACAACGGACTCGTAGCCTATCGACTGAGCGAGCCCATCGCCGCTCAAGACGAAGCCAAGAAGAAGAAATAAGGCTTCTTGCGCGCTCGTGCTCGCCGTCTACGCCAGGACGCTCGGCGTGTTTTATCATTTTGGCAAAGTGACTAGACGATGCTCCGCACCACGCCGCCATCGACCCTCAACGAGGCGCCGGTAATCGCGGAGGAGCCTTCGCCACAGAGAAACACCACCAGATTTGCGACCTCTTCCGCCTCCGCAAGCCGGCCGATCAAGGTCGAGGGCCTTATGGTTTTCGCGAAATCGCGCTCGAAACTTTCCCTGTCAACATCCTGCGTGTCCGCCAACTTTTCCATGAATCCATGACGCCTTCGGATCGGGTGGGACCCGGAAGGACCGCATTCGCCGTGACGCCCGTGCCGGCGACGCTCTCGGCGATGCCGCGCGACAAGGCGAGCTGCGCCGTCTTGGTGACGCCGTAATGCACCATCTCTTGCGGCGTCTGGATGCCGGACTCGCTCGAAATGAAAATGATGCGGCCCCAGCCGCGTTTCACCATATCCGGGACCAGCGCGCGGGAGAGTCTGACGCCGCTCATCACGTTGATGTCGAAAATCTCCTGCCACGCCTCATCGGAAGTCTCCATAAAAGGGACTGGTGCGAAGATGCCGACATTGTTCACGAGAATGTCGACGCGCCCAGCCTCTTTCAAAAGCTGCGCGGCGCCGTCGGCGCTGCCGAGGTCGGCAACGGCTCCGGTCGCCTTGCCGCCCGTTTCAGCGTTGAGAGTCTCGATCGCCTCCGCCACACGACCGGCGGTGCGGCCGTTGACGATGACCTCGGCGCCTTCTTGCGCCAGACCCTTGGCGATCGCAAAGCCGATACCGGCCGTGGAGCCGGTGACGAGCGCGCGCTTACCGTCCAATCGCAAATCCATGTATGCCTCTTTGGTCTAGTGCCGCCGCTCAGGCCTTGGTCAGCCTGGCAAAACCTGCGTCGAGGTCCGCTTTCAGATCCTCGACGTCCTCCAACCCGATGTGGAGACGCAGAGCTGGCCCTTCCGCCTGCCACGTGATCGCAGTTCGGTAACCGCTTGGATCAAAGGGCAAAATCAGGCTTTCATAGCCGCCCCAGGAATAGCCCATGCCAAACAGCTCGAGGTGGTCGACCAGGGCGGCGAGCGCCTCATGGGAGCAGGGCTTCAGGACGATCGAGAACAGCCCAGAGGCGCCGGTAAAGTCGCGCTTCCAGAGCGCGTGGCCAAGGTCGCCGGGAAGCGCCGGATGAATCACCCGCGCCACCTCGGGCCGGCCCTTGAGCCAGTCGGCGAGGGCAAGCGCGGACGCCTGATGGCGTGCGAGCCGCACGCTCAAAGTACGCAAGCCGCGCAAGCCAAGATAGACATCCTCCGGCCCCGGACATAGGCCGAGCTCGTCATGAGTGCGCGCCACGGCCGACGTCGTCGCCTCATTCATGGTGATGGCGCCGAGCATGGCATCGGCGTGGCCGACGATGTATTTGGTCGCTGCCTGTATAGACACATCCGCGCCATGCGCGAACGCCTTGAAGTAGCGGGGTGTCGCCCAGGTATTGTCCGCGACGACCACAGCGCCGCGCGCATGCGCGGCCGCAGCAATTGCCGGGATGTCTTGAACCTCGAAGGTTTGGGAACCCGGCGATTCCGTAAAGACAAGCCTCGTCTTGTCCGTGAAAAGGGCGTCGATCCCTGAGCCGATCAGCGGATCGTAGTAGGTCGTGGCGACGCCGAGCCGCTGCAGCACGTTGTCGCAGAACCGCCGCGTGGGACGATAGACGCTGTCTGAGACGAGGATGTGGTCGCCGCCTCTCACGAAGGCGAGGAACGCCGTCGAGATCGCGGACAGGCCCGACGGCGTGAGCAAGGTTGCATGCCCACCCTCAAGCTCGGCGATCATGGACTGGAGCGCCTCGACCGTCGGCGTTCCGAGCCGTCCGTAACTATAATCCTGCGCGTTCTCCTCGAGACACTGGAGCGTCGGATAGAGCACCGTCGAGCCGCGATAGATCGGCGTGTTGACGAAGCCGTCGTAACGCGCCGGATCGCGGCCCGCATGGGCGAGCGTGGTATCCTGCTTTCTCGGCCGTTTCTGTTTGCTCATGGGAGCCTTTGGCCGGCGGACACGTCAGCGGCCCTAGCTGGTCTCGATGGGAAGGCTCTCATCCGCGCCCCATTCGGCCCATGATCCATCATAGACCGACGCGCGGCGGTGACCGGTCTCGGCAAGCGCAAGCGCAAGCACGCAGGCCGTGATCCCCGAACCGCAACTCGCCACCACGGGTTTGTGCGGGTCCACGCCTGCCGCCGCGAACACTTCCTGCAACTCATCGGGGGACTTCAAGGTGCCGTCTGCGTTGAGTACTTCTCCATACGGTAGGTTGTGCGCACCGGGCATATGGCCGGCGCGCAAACCGGCGCGTGGCTCAGGTGCCTTGCCGGCGAATCGCTCCGGCGAGCGGGCGTCCAGGACGATCGCCGACCCGTCTTGAACGACTCCCTTCATATCGCTTGCGTCGCGCACCAGGTCGAGATTGCGACGCGCCGTGAAATGCCGCGCGGTACGCGGTGTGGGCTCGCCCGTCACCAGCGGGCGTCCCTCGCGCTTCCACTTCGGCAGGCCGCCATTAAGCACGCTCACATCGTCGACGCCCATGACGCGGAACATCCACCACACGCGGGGCGCGCTGTACATGCCCTGTCGGTCGTACACAACGATCCGCTGGCCGTCGCCGATCCCCATCTTGCGCATGCGGGAGGAGAACTTCTCCGGTGGCGGCAGCATATGAGGGAAGGCGGCGTTAGTGTCGGCGATCTCGTCGATGTCGAAGAAAATCGCCCCCGGAATATGCTCGGCGAGATACTCCGCACGCGCGTCCTTACCCTCGTTCGGCATATACCGGGTCGCATCGACGATCACGACATCGGGCGCGTCGATCTCGCGCTCCAGTTCGTCGGTCTCAATCAGCCATGTCTTCGGCGTCGGCAAAATCGGTTCTCCAGTTCTTCTGTCTAAACGAACACGCTCGGCGCGGCAGGCTCGGTCTGGTCGAGCCACGGGGGCACCGGGAGTCCCTTTTCGCGCAAGAAGTGCGGATTGAACAGCCTGCTTTGATAGCGCGTGCCGTAATCGCAAAGCACCGTGACGATGGTGTGGCCAGGGCCCATGTCCTTGGCGAGGCGGATCGCGCCGGCCACATTGATGCCGCTCGACCCGCCAAGGCACAATCCTTCCTCGCTTAGGAGGTCGAACACGACGGGGAGGGCCTCCGCGTCCGGAATCTGATAGGCCTCGTCGATCTGCGCGCCTTCGAGATTGGCCGTGATGCGGCCTTGGCCGATGCCCTCGGTGATGGAACTACCCTCAGACTTCAGTTCTCCGTGCTTGTAATAGTTGTAGAGCGCGGCCCCCATGGGATCGGCAAGACCGATGACCACGTCCTTGTCGTGCTCTTTCAACCCCATGGACACGCCCGCGAGAGTGCCGCCCGTTCCCACGGCGCAGATGAAGGCGTCAACCTTGCCCCCGAGGCTGTGCCAGATCTCTTGCGCCGTGGTTTCAATATGGCCCTGGCGGTTCGCCACATTATCGAATTGATTCGCCCAGATAGCTCCGTTCGGCTCGGTCTTGGCGAGTTCCTCGGCGAGACGCCCGGAATATTTCACATAGTTGTTGGGGTTCTTGTAGGGCACCGCCGGGACTTCGATGAGTTCGGCGCCCGCAAGCCGCAGCATCTGCTTCTTTTCGTCCGACTGCGTCTCGGGGATGACGATAACGGTCCTAAGGCCAAGCGCGTTGCCGACGAGGGCCAGGCCAATGCCGGTATTTCCTGCCGTACCCTCGACCACCGTACCGCCGGGACTGAGCTGCCCGGCGTTCATGGCGTCGCGGATGATGAAAAGCGCCGCGCGGTCCTTCACCGACTGGCCAGGATTCATGAACTCGGCCTTGCCGAGGATGGTGCAGCCCGTCTCCTCGGACGCGCGCCTGAGCCTGATGAGCGGCGTGTTGCCGATCGCCTCGATAATGCCGTTACGGTAGGACACGGGGGATGCCTTCGGACCCTTGATCTTCCGCAACCTAATGAGCGCTGTCGCACCCCGCAAGTCGCCGAAATCCCATGAAACAGGCACACCGAGGCATCCCGTTCCAAGCCCTTCAGTCATACGAGCATGCGCAAGGGCCGGCGGCCCCCATCCAAAGGCACCGCCCCAATCCCCATCTATAGTGAATCCGAAGGCGAGCAAAACCGGCGGGTATCCGGGCTAGCAGCCGCGGAATCGGCTGTGTATAAGACCGGCGAGGCGAAGCGCCGTCATGACTGGGCGCAGAGCCGCTTTCGATGCGGGCGTGGTGAAATTGGTAGACACGCCAGATTTAGGTTCTGGTGGCTTCGGCCGTGGGGGTTCAACTCCCTCCGCCCGCACCAACCAACTCATGGGAACCAACCTCGTTGGCATCGACTGCGTTGGCTGGTTTGATTACGACACGCGCCGGGTTCGGCGCCGAACGGTGGTGGATTGAGACGGTATGAACGTCATTGAAACGAATGCAGAAGGACTGCGCCGCGAGCTCAAAGTGGTGGTGGGGGCCGACGAGTTGGAGCGGCGGCTCTCCTCCCGCCTCGACGAGCTGAAGAGCAAGGCTCGCATCAAAGGATTCCGGCCCGGCCATGTGCCGAAAGAACACCTGCGCAAAGTCTATGGCCGCTCGGTGATGGCTGAGGTGGTGCAACAGACGGTGGCAGAGACCAGCCGCGAGGCGCTCTCCCAGCGCGAAGAGCGGCCCGCCTTCCAACCCAAGGTCGCGTTGCCCGAGGACGAGGCGGAGATCGACCAGATCTTCGCCGGCAGGAGTGATCTCGCCTATACGCTCTCCTTCGAGGTGTTGCCCAAGGTCGAGGTCACAGACCTCTCCAAGATCGCGCTCGAGCGGCCCGTGGCGCCCGTGGCCGAAAACGATATCGACCAGTCGATCGAGCGGATTCTCGCCACCAACCAGAACTTCAAACCAAAGGAGGGCGAGGCGGCGACGGGCGACCGCGTCACCATCGACTTCGTCGGCAAACTAAACGGCGAGGCCTTCGAGGGCGGTACGGCCCAGGATGCACCCATCGTGCTTGGCAGAGGCGGTTTCATCCCGGGCTTCGAGGAGGGGCTGGTCGGCGCCAAGACGGGCGAGGCGCGCGTGATCGATGCCACCTTCCCCGACAATTATCCGGAGACAAAACTCGCCGGCCAGGCCGTGCAATTCGAGGTGACGGTAAAAGAGGTGGCGGCGCCCGAGACGCCCACCCTGAACGACGAGTTCGCCAAGACCCTTGGCGTCGAGTCGGTCGCCCAGATGCGCGAGGCTGTGAAGGCCCGCATGGAGCAGGACCGGAAGCTTGCCTCACGCATGAAGGTCAAGAGGGCGCTTCTGGATGCGCTCAACGAGAGCCATTCCTTCGAACTGCCGCCGACCTTGGTCGATAATGAGTTCCAGGCAATCTGGAACCAGGTGACCAAGGACCTCGAACAGTCCAAGAAGAGCTTCGAGGACGAGGGCACGACCGAGGAGAAGGCCAGGGAGGATTATCGCGATATCGCCGCGCGGCGCGTCCGCCTTGGGCTGCTGCTCTCCGAGATCGGCTCCCGCAATGAGATCACAGTGACCGATGAAGAGGTCAACAAGGCGCTGCTTGAGCGCATCCGGCAGTTCCCCGGCCAAGAGCGGCAGGTGTACGACTTCTACCGGAACAATCCCGAGATGTTGGCCGAGCTCCGGGCGCCAATCTACGAGGATAAGGTCGTGGATTACGTGTTGGAGTTGGCCAAGGTGACAGACAGGCCGGTCAGCGTGGAGGAGCTCTACACCGATCCGGAGGATGACGCCCATCACCATGATCAGGGTCACGATGACCATGATCATCACCACGATCAGGACCACAAGCACGCCTAGACTGAGCGGGAGACCCCTGCCGGAAGAGGGCAACATGGCCCCTTCCGTTCCTGGGCCCGACACCATATGTAGGGAGCCAGACCTTTCAGATTCGCCGGCCTCCCAACCGGCATTCAAGCCCTAACCGCAGGATACAGATGAAGAATCCGGCCGAGACATATATGAGCACGCTCGTCCCCATGGTCGTCGAGCAGACCAACCGCGGCGAGCGTGCTTACGACATCTATTCGCGTCTGCTGAAAGAGCGGATCATCTTCGTCACCGGCCCGATTGAGGACCATGTGGCCTCGCTGATCACAGCGCAGCTTCTCTTCTTGGAGGCGGAGAACCCCAAGAAGGAGATCTCCATGTACATCAACTCGCCGGGCGGCGTGGTGACGTCGGGCATGGCGATCTACGACACCATGCAGTTCGTCCGCCCGCCGATTGCAACGCTCTGCATTGGACAGGCGGCATCCATGGGATCGCTCTTGCTCTGCGCCGGCGAGAAAGGGATGCGCTACTCTCTGCCGAACGCCCGCATTTTGCTTCACCAGCCTTCGGGCGGATTCCAGGGCCAGGCGAGCGACATCGAGCGGCACGCCGAGGACATCATCAAGATGAAACGGCGCCTCAACGACGTCTATGTCCACCACACCGGCCAGGACTATGAGACCATTGAGAAGACGCTTGATCGTGATTACTTCATGTCGGCGGAAGATGCGCGGAAGTTCGGCCTCGTCGACGAGGTGATCACCAAACGGCAAGCCTTGGGAGAGAAGGCGGAAGCAGCCTCGGTGTCTTGAGGTGGGAGCGGCCGGGAGCGGCCCGTTAGGGCTAACCGGAGGATTTCCACCTCTTGGGCCACGCTCGAGGCCAGCCTAGGGCCCGGAAGGCATACTCCCTGCTGCTTGGGGATAGTGCCAGAGCGGGGCACTGCCTGGATTTAATCAATCCTTGATCAGTGACGCCATAGCATGCTCAGATTGTGCGGCGGGCAGCTTTTCGAAGGAATCGCTCATACTTGCGAGGCAATACAAGGGAATAGGGCGCAGGCGGTCTTTCGCCAGCGCCGAGCAGAAATGAAGAAGAATCGGATGAGAGAATGAGCAAGGTGAGTGGAACAGATTCGAAGAACACCCTCTACTGCTCTTTCTGCGGCAAGAGCCAGCACGAGGTTCGCAAGCTTATCGCCGGCCCGACCGTGTTCATCTGCGATGAATGCGTCGAGCTTTGCATGGACATCATTCGCGAGGAGAACAAGAGCTCCCTCGTGAAGTCGCGGGATGGCGTCCCCACGCCGATGGAGATTTGCGCCGTCCTAGACGACTATGTCATCGGACAGGACTACGCCAAGCGCGTCCTGTCGGTGGCCGTTCATAATCACTACAAGCGGCTCAACCATTCCGGTAAGAACTCGGATGTCGAGCTCGCCAAGTCGAACATCCTTTTGATCGGGCCTACCGGCTGCGGCAAAACGCTGCTGGCCCAAACGCTGGCCCGCATCCTCGACGTGCCCTTCACCATGGCCGACGCCACCACGCTCACCGAGGCGGGCTATGTGGGCGAGGATGTCGAGAACATCATTCTGAAGCTCCTTCAGGCCGCCGACTATAATGTTGAGCGCGCGCAGCGCGGCATCGTCTACATCGACGAGGTCGACAAGATCAGCCGGAAGTCTGACAACCCCTCGATCACGCGCGACGTATCGGGCGAGGGCGTGCAGCAGGCCTTGCTCAAGATTATGGAGGGGACTGTGGCGTCGGTACCCCCGCAAGGCGGCCGCAAGCACCCGCAGCAGGAGTTCCTGCAGGTCGACACAACGAACATCCTGTTCGTTTGCGGAGGAGCCTTCGCCGGACTCGAGAAGATCATCTCTGCTCGGGGGCGGTCGACATCGATCGGCTTTGGCGCCAAGGTCGAGACCGTCGATGAACGGCGCATGGGCGACATCCTGCGCGGTATTGAGCCTGAGGACCTTCTGAAGTTCGGGCTCATTCCTGAGTTCATCGGACGCGTGCCCGTGATCGCCACCCTCGACGATTTGGATGAGGAAGCCCTAATGCGCATCCTCACCGAGCCCAAGAACGCACTCGTCAGACAATACCAGCGTCTGTTCGAGATGGAGGACGTGCAGCTGACTTTCGCCGAGGAGGCTATGCGCACCATCTCAAAGAAGGCCATCGAGCGGAAAACCGGCGCACGGGGTCTGCGCTCCATCATGGAGGGCATCCTGCTCGACACCATGTTCGAGCTGCCGAGCATGCGTGGCGTTGAAGAGGTCGTCATCAGCGCCGAGGTCGTGGAAGGCAAGGCACGTCCGTTGCGGATTTACTCCGAGCGGCACGAGGAAGTCGGCACCAGCGCCTGATCACGCCGCCAATCGCCCCTTGAAGGGAGGCGCGAATCCCACTCAAATCATGGGAATTCCGCCGTGCCACCCTTCAGGAGGCGGCCTTGACGGCGGCATGGCCTATCGCCACTTTCGAGGCTGTGAGGCCAATGTGACGCAGTGCCCGATCTGGCTTTTGCAGGGACAATGTATCCGGGAAGGCGGTCCTTGGGGGAGGGGAATAAGAGACTAGTCTTGCGGAACGCCGTTAGGTCCGCCCAAAAGAAAGCGACGGAATTGCCATGACCGACACCGAACCGTCCGTGACCACAGAAGGCGCTCCGGAACTTTACCCGGTGCTCCCGCTTCGGGACATCGTCGTATTCCCGTATATGATCGTGCCGCTCTTCGTCGGCCGCGAGAAGTCCATCGCCGCCCTCGAGGAGGTGATGCGGACCGACAAGCAGATTCTGCTCGTGGCCCAAAAGAACGCCTCCGACGACGAGCCCACCGCCGCGGGCATCTACGACATGGGCACGCTCGCCTCTGTGCTCCAGCTCTTGAAGCTGCCGGACGGCACCGTAAAGGTCCTGGTTGAAGGCACGCGCCGGGCCGTGATCACCCGCTATACGGATAACGAGAATTATTTCGAGGCGGAGACGGAGCCGGTCGAGGAGACGGTCGGCACCGAGGACGAGATCGAGGCCTTGGCGCGCTCCGTCGTCTCCCAGTTCGAAAGCTATGTGAAGCTGAACAAGAAGATTTCGCCCGAGGTGCTCGGTACGGCGAGCCAGATCGAAGACTATTCCAAGCTGGCCGACACGATCGCTTCGCATCTTGCCATCAAGATCGCCGAGAAACAGCAGATCCTGGAGATCACCTCGGTCTCGGAGCGGCTGGAGCGCGTCTTCACCCTCATGGAGAGCGAGATCTCCGTCCTTCAGGTCGAGCGCAAGATCAGGAGCCGCGTCAAGCGTCAGATGGAGAAGACGCAGCGCGAGTACTACCTGAACGAGCAGATGAAGGCGATCCAGAAGGAGCTTGGCGACGGCGAGGAAGGCCGCGACGATCTGGCCGAAATCGAGCAGAAGATCGAAAAGACCAAGCTATCCCGCGAGGCGCGCGAGAAGGCCATGGGCGAGCTCAAGAAGCTCCGCCAGATGAGCCCGATGTCAGCCGAGGCCACGGTCGTGCGCAACTATCTCGACTGGTTGCTCTCGATTCCGTGGGGCATCAAGGGCAAGGTCAAGCGCGACCTGGACGATGCCCAGAAGGTCCTCGATCTGGACCACTACGGGCTCGAGAAGGTTAAGGACCGTATTGTCGAATATCTCGCGGTGCAGAACCGGACCAACATGCTGAAAGGTCCGATCCTCTGCCTAGTCGGTCCTCCGGGTGTCGGCAAAACTTCGCTCGGCAAGTCGATCGCCAAGGCGACCGGCCGCGAGTTCGTGCGCATGAGCCTGGGTGGCGTGCGCGACGAGGCCG
>CAYUTT010000019.1:0-13411 GCA_964447575.1 uncultured Methyloceanibacter sp. | reverse complement strand
ACGTGCACCCGCTCACCGAGCAGGCCTTCCAGCAGGGCTTCAAGGGCCAGATGATTTCCTGTACGGCCGACTTCTACGAGAAGATGGTCGAGAAGACCTCGAAGGAGTTCATGGAGGGCTTCATCTTCCAGTTCCCGGACTTCGACGATCCGGCGCTCAACGCCTCTCACGTCAACTTCCGCAAGCCGAACGCGTTCTACGAGGAGTACGTAAAGCGCTACGGCGTGGGCGAGTGGAGCGCGGTGTCGTGGGAGTATGCCTCCATCATGGATCTCTGGTCGGACGCCGCGGGGCGGGCCGGCACCACCGAACCGGAAAAGGTGCTCGAGGCCATGCAGGTCGGCGGAACCGGCAGGCAGGCATTCGGCGAAGCCAAGTGGTGGGGCAAGGAGCTGTTCGGCATCGACAATGCCCTGGTTGGCCTCTGGCCCGTTGTCGCCATCGAGGACGGCAAGGCCAGAATCAAGGAGTTCAAATCGATTCCGGCCTGGTGGGATAAGCACAAGGATCTCATGATCAAGCACATGGAAGCGCTTGATCAAATGTACTACCAGCGCAGCTGAGCTAGTCGCCCGCTGCGAAAGTCGGCATTGCCAGCTATTCGTGCCATCCAGAGCTGGCGTCATCGCAGCGGTTGCCGCTGCGTGCGCCAACGGGACGGCAAGACTGGGGCTGCGCGTGCCGTCAGCGATCGGTCGTCATAGGCCGCGGGATTCGACGATGACCGTTGAGTTGCTCCTTCAGACCATCGTGAATGCGACCTATGCCGCGAGCTACATGGCGCTCATCGCCGTGGGCTTGGTGCTCATCTTCGGGGTGATGGGCGTGATCAACTTCGCCCATGGCGAACTCTACATGGCCGGCGCCTATGTCATCGTCGCGCTCTATGCCGGAGCCGGTATTCCCTTCTTCATCGCCGTCTTCGCCGGTCTCGTCTTTGTCGGGCTGCTCGGGCTTTTGATGGAGTACGGCCTGTTCAGGCCGCTGCGAGAGAACCCTCTCGGCGGCCTGATCGCCTCGATCGGCTTCCTTCTGATTTTGCAAACCGCGGCGGTCCTCGGCTTCGGCGTCCGCATGAAGCATGTGCCGCCGGCAACGCAAGACACCATCGTGTTCATGCCGGGCGTGGTGCTGACCTATCAGCGGCTCTATGTCATTGTGGCCACGGTCATCTTGCTGTCGGCGCTGTGGCTCTTTCTGCGCAAGAGCAAATTCGGCTGGGCGTTGCGCGCGTGTGCGCAGGACCGCGAAGCGGCGGCGCTTCAGGGCATCTCAATCAACCAAACGGCGCGGCTCGCCATGTTCATCGGCGCGGCTCTTGCCGGTGTCGCAGGCGCGCTCACCGCCCCTCTCGTTGCGCCCACGCCGTTCATGGGGCACGCCGTGATCGTCACCGCCTTCATCATCATCATCGTCGGCGGCATCGGCTCGCTCGGGGGTGCGGTCCTGGCCGCGATCCTCTATGCGTTTGTGTATACCTTCGTCACCACGATCTATGACGGAACGCTCGCCAATATCGTGGGCCTGCTGCTGATGCTCATCGTCCTCATCGTGAAGCCGACCGGACTGTTCGGAGCCAAGGAACGTGCCTGAGCGTGCCGCCAGCACACGGCTTTACTGGGCGATCGGCGCTGTCTTGCTGGCGGCGGGCCTCATAGTGCTGCCGCATCTCTTATCCTTCTCGCAGCAGGAAATACTCGTCCTCCTGACGATCAACGTGCTGCTCGTATGCAGCTACCGGCTCCTCACGCTGACGGGCGAATGGTCCCTCGCGCATGCGGTCCTCATGGGCGTGGGCGCCTACGGCTCGGCGCTTGCCGCCAAGAATCTCGGCCTGCCGGTGCCGGTCGTCATGCTGGCGGGCGCGGGCGCGGCTGGACTGGTCGCCTTTCTCCTGAGCTTTCCCTTGCTGCGCATGAAGGGCTTCTACTTTCTGATCGGCTCCTTCGCCGCGGGCGAGATCATCCGGCTGGTCTGGAAGTGGAGCGAGCTGACGTGGCTGTTCGGCGGTCCGAAGGGCATCAAGCTCATTCCGCCGCTTCCCGACATTCCCGTGCTGTCGATCGATTTCTACGACCCATCGAGCTACTACTATTTCTGTCTCGTCGTGGTCGCGGTTTCACTCGTCATTCTCTACCGCATCGAGCACTCGCGCATTGGCCTCACTTTCCACGCCATCCATTGGCAGGACAAGTTGGCAGAGTCCGTCGGCGTCAATACGTTTCGCTACCGCATGCTTGCCTTCGTTGTCTCCGCGTTCTTCGCCGGGATCGCCGGTGCTCTCTACGCGCACTATGTCGGCACCGTGAACCCCAACCGGTTCGGCGTGGACCAGATGGTCTATATTTTGATCTGGGCGATCGTCGGCGGCACGGCGACGTTCTACGGGCCGATACTCGGCGTGATCGTGCTCACTGTGCTCAACGAGGTCGTGCTCCGCGCGCTCGACGTGGACCAGATGCGGCCGATGCTCTACGGCGCGATCCTCATCGTCTCCATCTTGTTCCTGCCGAACGGACTGGAGAGCCTGGTGCCCAAGATCAAGGCGTGGATTGCCGGGCGCAGGCACAAGCGGGCGATCGCGAAGGAGCAGCCGGCGGAATAGGCGCGGGCTTAGCCGGGGCCGGGCGGCGCCAAAAGCAAGAACGCAGCCGCCATCAGCTTGCGCGTGTCGTTGAGCATGGCCGGCCGCTCGCGCCGCCACAATGCCAGCGTGTCGGTTGCGGGCGGATCGACGGTACCGTGCGATTGGGCCAGAGCCTCGATCCGCGCCGTCGTTTCGGCGGCGATCTCGCGCCACCGTTGCTGCCAGCGGGCGCGGTAGGTGCCGCGATGTTGTGCCTCCATGCGCATGTGAAACAGCGAGCTGCGCGCAACCCTCGGGGCATCCATGCGCGAGATCCACGGATCGGCGCGCCGCCACACGTCGAGCGCCTCGCGAAACAGGAAGGCGTTTGGCTCGACGGGCCCGCCCAGGGAGAGGCACAGGCCGTAATTGGCGAGACTCGTGCCGAGGCGCGGGTCGATGGGCTCGAACGCGTCGCGTGCAAGCTGCAACGCCCGGCCCGCCTCATCCTTGGCCTGCTCAGTGTCGTTCCGCGCGACCGCCTCCGCCGCCCGCTCCGCCATAACTTCCCAGGCGAGATCGGCCTCGCTCCAGCCTGCATTGAGGAGCTCTTTCGCGCTCCAGGCTTCAGGCACCGAGATAGGCCCGCTTGACATGCTCGTTGTCGTGCAGTTCGTGCGCGGGGCCTTGCAGCGCGATCCGCCCGGTCTCGAGGACATAGGCGAAGCGCGCAAGCCTGAGCGCCAGCTCGGCATTCTGTTCGACCAGCACGACAGGGACGCCCCGGGCAACAATGTCGCGAATGATGCGGGCCATCTCCTGCACCATGACCGGCGACAGGCCCATCGAAGGCTCATCCAGGACCAGCATCTTCGGTCGCGTCATCAACGCCCTGCCGATGGCGAGCATCTGTTGCTCGCCTCCGGACAGGGACCGCGCCCATTGCTTGCGGCGCTCCTTGAGGCGCGGGAAATGCTGGAACACCTCCTCGAGGTCCGCCTCGATTCCCGCCTTGTCCGAACGCAGGAACGCCCCCGTGCGCAAATTCTCCTCGACGGTGAGGTCGGGAAAGACGCGGCGGCCCTCCGGCACATGGGCGATGCCGAGCCCCACGATCTTCTCGGGCGGCAGCTTGTCGATGCGCTTGCCGGCGAACACGATCTCGCCCTGGCTGATGCGGGTCAGCCCGGAAATGGCGCGCAGGGTCGTGCTCTTGCCGGCACCGTTGGCGCCGATGATGGTGACAATGCCGTCCTCGGGTACCACCAGGTCGATGCCCTTGAGCGCGGCCACCTTATGGTAGTGGACGTGGACGTTGTTGATCTCAAGCAGCATCGCTGGCGCTACCCAAATAGGCCTCGATGACGGCGGGATTGGTGCGCACCTCCTCAGGTGTTCCCTCCGCCAGAAGCGCGCCGAAATTCATCACCGTGATGGTTTCGCACAGGCCCATGACCGCCTGCATGTCGTGCTCGATCAGCATGATGGTCACGTCGCGCTCGTCGCGCACCAGCCTCACCAGCTCGATCATCCGCCTTGTCTCTTCCGGGTTCATGCCGGTGAACGGCTCGTCGAGAAGCATGAGCGTGGGGTCGGCGGCGAGCGCCACGGCCATGCCGAGGGCTCGCTGATGACCGTGAGACAGGTTTGAGGCGAATTCGTTGGCGAGATCCTGGATGCCGAAAAGCTGAAGAATGTCGTGCGCCTTACTGTTCGCGGCCGCCTCCGTGACACGGTCTCTGCCGAGAATGCGCTTGGCGAGGCCGGCCTTGGCGCTGCGGTGGCAGCCGAGGCGGACATTGTCGAACACGCTCAGCTCGTGAAACAGCGTGGTGCCCTGAAAGGTCCGGATCAGTCCGAGCTCGGCAAGCGCGCTGGTGGCCCGTCCCGAGATGTCCTCGCCGAGATACATGACCTTGCCGCTGGACGGCGCATAGAAGCCGCTGATGACGTTGAAGGTCGTCGTCTTGCCTGCGCCGTTCGGGCCGATCAGGCCGTGAATCGAGCCCGGATACACATCGAGGCTGAAGTCGTTGACGGCCACGATGCCGCCAAAGGCGCGTACCAGGTCGCGGACTTGGAGAATCGGCTGCTCGGCTGAGGGCATGGGATCTCGCTTCCCGGTCGCTCACGAAAGATCGACGCTGCGCGGGCAACGAGCGACATGCCATTCTCCATATTCACGCGCGGCTTGCACCTGGAAATTTGGCTGGCAGGACCAAAGCGGTCTCACCGCGAGCCGCACGAGCGGGCACGACAGCCACTGCTCAATGCGTGGCCGGAAGGAACGTAAACGGCTCTGCCGTCTCGAACTCGCTAGCGACATTCCCCGCATAGACTTTGCCGCCGGCGACGGTGAGCTTCTTGACCGGCGCGCCCTCGCTCAGATCGAGCTCGTCGAGCGGTACCCAGAACGTGTTCGGGCTCGTGGCTGAATCGAAATAATAGACCCTGTTCTTCTGGTCTGAGACCGTACGCCACAGGGTCGAGGAGATGTTCGGCTGGCCCGGCGTGGTGATGCCGAGCGGCACGCTCACGGCGCGCATGACGCTCGCCACGCTGGCGACGGCCTGATTGGCGAAGGTGCCCTCTGGGACGGCCTTGATGTAGTTCGGATCGGCTTCCTTGGGGATGGTATTGATCAGGAACGAGGCGCGGGCGAAGCGGTCGGCCGCGCGGTTCGTCCCGGGCAGGAAGGTGAGGCCGCCGATGCTCTGCCAATAGGCATTGAGCGCGAGCTGATCCGAGTATTGCGGCGAGTTGGTCATGACCTGGTACTCGCCGCTTTGATGGATGACGAGCTCGCCGCCGATATATTCGAAGATCGCGGAGTCGCCCGACGGGTCCGACAGCGACAGATGGAGTTGGGCGGGTTTGCCGTTGGGCAGGCTCGGCGCGATGATGCGGAACGGCTCCGCGCGCAAGGCCTTCACCGCCTCGTCGACGGTCGCGAAATTGTCGAGTGCGTATTGGGCCCAAGCGCTGATGGACAAAGGCGGCTTGTCGTCCACCTTGCCGTAGTCGGACTCCACGAGGTAGAGCAGGTTGGCGACGAGCCCCTTCTCGTTCATGCCGTCGGCGGTGCCGATGTCATAGCCGGACACGATCACGCTGCCATATTTCGAGACCCATTTCGGCGAGTCGGGACCAGCCGCGCCGTCGCGTGCCATGCCGCGGGGAAAAGCCCAAAGGTTCGAGCGCATGTCCTCGGCCCAATCCATGGAGCGGCCGGTGATGACCACGTCGTCGGAGCCGAGATAGACGGCGCGCGTGCAGGCATCGGCGATGCCAAAACTCGCCGCCCCGACGGCAAGGGTGGCGGTGATCCCGAGGCAAACGCGTTTCAGGGTCCGGTGACTCATCGTTCCTCCTCCTTCATTGGTGTACTCTTGCGGCCGTTGGGACGTGCTACTCGGCCGCGTTCCTGCGGGGCGACCAACGCGTGGCGGCGTCATCGCCCGCCTTCGCCTCGACCCACTGACTGCCTTGCGGGCCGGTCTCGCGCTTCCAGAAGGGCGCGCTGGTCTTGAGGTAGTCCATCATGAACTTAGCCGCGTCGAAGGCCGCATCGCGATGTTCCGACGCGGTGACGACCAGAACGATGTTGTCGCCGGGCGCGAGCGTGCCGACCCGATGCACGATGAGCGAGGCTTGCAGGGGAAAGCGCGCCTGCGCCTCCTTCTCGATACGCTCAAGCTCGCGTTCGGTCATGCCGGGATAATGCTCCAGCGTCAGCTCAATCACGGCGCCTTGCTGGTCGCGCACCGTGCCGGTGAAGGCGACGATGGCGCCGATATCGGTGCGGCCGACTTTCAGCGCCGCGATCTCGGCGCCGATGTCGAAGTCTTCGGTTTGCACGCGGATCACCTTTAGCCTCCAGTGACCGGCGGGAAGAAGGCAATCTCCCGCGCGCCGCGGATCTCGGCGTCATGGCGCGCATGAGCCTGGTCGATCGCCGCGCGGATGGCCTCGCCGCGCTCGAACGCATGCGCGAACTCGGGGCCGCGCGTCTTCAACCAGGTGATCAGCTCGGCGACGGTGGCGACTCCGTCCGGCAGCTCGACGTCCTCGGCGGCGACGCCGGTCTTCTCCTTGACCCAGGCGAAATAGAGAAGACGCATCATTTTTCCTCGGTCATCACATGGCGGAACGTCGCGCGCAGATAGTCGTAGCCGGTATAGAGCGTGAGGATCGCGGCGATCCACAGCAGGGTCAGGCCGAAGATCGTGGTGTAGGGCCAGATCTTGTCGCCCGCGGAGCCTGCCAGCAGAAAGCCGATGGCGACCATCTGCACCACGGTCTTCCATTTGGCGAGCGCGGTGACGGGTACGCTGACGGCGAGCGTGCCCAGGAACTCGCGCAGGCCAGAGACCAGGATCTCGCGGCACAGGATGATGACGCCGGCCCAGAGCGACCATCCGGCGATGGTACCGTCGGCGGCGAGCATGAGCAGCGCCGCCGCGACGATCAGCTTGTCGGCGATGGGGTCGAGCATCTTGCCGATGGCGCTTTGCTGCTGCCAGGCGCGGGCGAGATAGCCGTCGAGGAAGTCACTTACGCCGGCGGCGATGAAGATCCACATGGCGAGCCAGCGGCCCCAATCGCCGCTCACGAAGAAGCAAGCGACGAGCGCGGGGATGGCGAGGATGCGCCCATAGGTCAGGATATTCGGCAGGCTGGAGAACCGCCCCCTCCGGGTTCCGCGCGATGTCGCCAATCCTTGCTCCGCCATGTCCAACCGTCCCAACTCAACTAACTCCGCTCGTGAAAGTGATCGTAGATCGTCTTCGCCATTTGCGCGCTGATGCCGCTGACGCTTTCGAGATCGGCGACGCCGGCGCGGCTCACAGCCTTGGCCGAGCCAAAATGCTTCAGCAGGGCCCGCTTGCGCGCCGGTCCGACGCCGGGCACCTCGTCGAGCGGCGAGGCGGTGATGCCCTTCTTGCGCCGCGCCCGATGGGCCCCGATGGCGAACCGGTGCGCCTCGTCCCGGAGCGTCTGTATGCAATAAAGCACAGGGTCGCGGGGTTCCAAAAGCAAAGGCTGCTTTCCCTTAAGATAAATGCGCTCGCGGCCCGCGTTGCGGTCCGGACCCTTGGCCACCGCCGCGATCCGGATATCCGGCAGGCCGAGCCCGTCCAGCACCTCATGGGCCGCCGAGAGCTGTCCGGGGCCGCCGTCGATCAGGGCCAGGTCCGGCGCGGCCCAGCCCTCGCCTTCGTCCTTGTCCCTCGCCTTGACGAGCCGGCTGAAGCGGCGCGTCAGCATCTCGCGCATCATGGCGTAGTCGTCGCCGGGAGCGAGATCCTCGGCCTTCATATTGAACTTGCGATACTGCGCTTTGATGAAACCTTCGGGGCCGGCCACGATCATGGCACCCACCGGGTTCGTTCCGGAAATGTGGCTGTTGTCGTAGACCTCGACGCGTTGAGGCGTTTCATCGAGATCGAGAACCTCGGCGAGCCTGGCGAAGATCGCAGCTTGCGAAGCATGCTCGGCAAGGCGCCGCGCGAGCGCCTCGCGCGCGTTGACCAGAGCATGATCCACGAGCTCGCGCTTCTCGCCGCGCTGGGGCGCCGTCACGGTGACCTTGTAGCCGGCCTTCAACGACAGCGCCTCGGCGAGAAGGCGGCGGCCCGTGATCTCATGCGAGAGCAGAATGAGCTTCGGCGGTGGCTTGTCGTCGTAGAATTGGGCGATGAAGGACTCGATCACCTCCTCGGTGGGAAGGCTCTTGTCGGCGCGCGGGAAGTAGGCGCGGTTGCCCCAGTTGTTGCCGCTGCGGAAGAAGAACACCTGGACGCAGGTCTGGCCTGCGTCCTGGTGGGCGGCGAACACGTCCGCCTCCTTCACCGTGTGCGGATTGATGCCCTGACGCGATTGAATGTGGCTGAGCGCCGTCAGCCGGTCGCGGAAGCTCGCCGCGCGCTCGTAATCCTGGTTCTGGCTCGCCGCGTTCATCAGCGCGTGCAGCTTGTGCTTCACCTCGTCGCTCTCGCCGCGCAGGAAGTGAAGCGCCTCGTCGACCAGCGCGCCGTAAGCCTCGACCGAAATCTCGCCGGTGCAGGGCGCGCTGCACCGCTTGATCTGATAGAGCAGGCAAGGCCGCAAGCGGCCCTCATAGTAGGCGTCGGAGCAAGAGCGCAGCAGGAAGGCGCGCTGCAGCGTGTTGATGGTGCGGCCCACGGCACCGGCGGACGCGAACGGCCCGAAATAGTCGCCCTTGCGGCTGCGCGCGCCGCGATGCTTCAGAATCTGCGGTACCGGATGATCGCGGGCGATTAGGATGAAGGGGAAAGACTTGTCGTCCCGCAGCACCACGTTGAAGCGGGGCTTCAGCCGCTTGATGAGATTCGCCTCCAGAAGAAGCGCCTCCATCTCGGATTTGGTGGTGACGAATTCCATGGCCGCCGTGTCGGCGATCATGCGGGCGATCCGGTTGTTGTGCCCGGAAGCTCGGGCGTAGCTCTGCACGCGCTTCTTGAGATGGCGGGCCTTGCCCACATAGAGGACCTCGCCGGCGGCATCGGCCATGCGGTAGACGCCGGGACCCGGAGGTGCCGTCTTGGCATAGCGGGCGATCACGCCAGCGCCTGTCTCGGTTTCGCTCAAGGCCTTGCGCGCACGCGAAAGGAGCGAGGCGGGGGCGCTGTCGGGATTCTCTAAGGGCATGGGATCACAGGGGCTTTGGCGCGTGTAGCCGGTGCGGCGCGCGCGACCTGAAGCGGAAGGTAAGGTCTAAGCCTTGCCCGGTTCAAGGGCTAGGATGCTGAGAGGCGTCCCAAGCCAGGTGCTGGCCCCCATCCACGACGATCATCTCGCCGGTTATGGAGTGGGTGTCGAGGAGGAAGCGGATGGCTGCGGTGATATCGCGGGTCGAGACCGGGTTCTTCAGCAGGGTGGACCGGCACTCGGCCGCGAACTCTGCCTCGCTTTGGTCGCGGGCCGGGAGCACAGGGCCGGGCGCGATGGCGTTGACTCGGATCCGCGGTGCCAGCGCCTGGGCCAGCATTTGGGTGGCCGTCCACAGGGCCGATTTGGCGACGGTGTAGGAGAGATGGTCCGGGTCGGGGCGGAGCACCTTCTGGTCGATCAGGTTGACGATGCTGCCTGAGGCGCCCGCCGGCAGGCGCCGCGCAAAGGCCTGCGCCAGGAACACGGGCGCGCGGAGGTTCAGGTCGAGATGCATCGCCCAGGTCCGGGCATCGAGCGATTCGATTGAATCCCATTCGAAGCAGGCGGCGTTGTTGATGAGGGCGGTCGGGGGCCCGAGCGCCTGGCCGCAGACCTCGATCAAGGGATCGAGATCCTCGAGACGGCCGAGATCGGCGCGAAGGGCCGCCGCTTTGCCACCCAGGGCTGCGATTTCGTCCACGAGGCTTGAGGCTTCGGCCTCGGAGGCATGGTAGTGAACCCCGATTCGCCAACCGCTTTGGGCCAGCTCTAAGGCGATGGCCCGGCCAAGCCTGCGTCCCGCGCCCGTCACCAGCACGGTCGCGTCAGTCCGGTCTTCGGCCATGTCTGCCTTTGCGGGACGAGGGGTGGAATCGAATTGTCAAGCACTTCGCATTTGCGAGGCGGCACTCTAGGAGACACGCAAAACCGGAACAAGGCGCAGGGCGCCGCGCCCGATTCGGCCTGAGAAGGGACCTGGGCAAGCCTATGAATTGGCGCAAAGATTATGGCTCGCCTGGGATTTGGGCAATTGCCGCATCCCTGTGCACTTCCATTGAGTATTTGTGCAGCGCGTTCTAGGCCATCAGCCCAATGTGGCATCAAAGTCCTTGAACCATTGCAGAATAGTCACACCGCGCCAGATGTTTTCGAAAATCCCTGCTTTTTCGTTGCTTCAAGGGGGGTGCCGATTATTGTCAGTGTGACGGGGGACGTTGCACCGCGGGCACGCATGCGGAGCCGCATCCCAAAAAACGAAACTCGCAGGGACAGCGAAAAAAAGCAGGAGACTGGACAATGGCTCGGCGCAAGGAAGTGGGGACATTCAAGACTGCCATCTTGAGCGCGGCTCTCATCGGTGGGCTCGCTCTTCCGGCACAAGCAAACGAGCTTGAGCTCGGTGCCACGGCAACCTTCACCACGGACTACGTGTTCCGCGGTATCTCTCAGACGATGCAGAACCCGGCAGTGCAGGCATCGCTCGATGCGACCTACGGCATCTTCTATATTGGCATGTGGGGGTCCAACGTGGACTTCGGCGGCGGCCCCTTCGGCCAGGACATCGCCAATATCGAGATCGACTACTACGCCGGCATCACCCCGGAGTGGAAGGGGATCAGCTTCGACATCGCCGCGCTCTACTACACCTATCCGGGCGCGTTCGATCCGGGCACAGAGTTCGACTATTTCGAGCTCAAGACTGGCGCCTCCTACACGTTTGGCGATGCGTTCACGGTCGGCATCACCAACTATTGGTCGCCCGAGTTCTTCGGCGAGACCGGCGAGGCCGACGCGCTTGAGGTTGGGGCCGAGTATGCCTTCGGCAGCCAGCTCTTCAACTTCTTCACGCCCAGCATCAGCGGCTTGGTCGGCTGGCAGTGGATCGATGAGGGCACGGACTACACCTATTGGAACGTCGGCCTGACCTTGGGCTTCATGGAGAACTGGTCCGCCGACATCCGTTATTGGGACACCGACGTCAGCGAGTTCGCCTGCGGCGGTCCCAACTGCAATGGGCGAGTCGTGGGAACCATCTCGGCTTCGTTCTAACAACTTCCCCAAAAGCACTTCCCACCTAAAAAGGGCGCCTCTTCGGCGCCCTTTTTTTGGTGTCGATGCGGTGGCATGACAAGCGCCATGTCCAAGGATCGCACGGTGGACGCCGACGCAGTGGCGAAGGCGCATGCGGTCTACACGCCCACAGCGCTCGCCTTCTACGACCTCGTGGTGCACGGGCTATCCAACCGCTTTGCTTGGCGGTGCCCGACGTCGCGGCTGATCGCGCTCTACGAGGCCAACCTCTCGGAGAACCATCTCGAGGCGGGCGCCGGCACGGGTCTCTTTCTCGATCGCGCGGGTGCGAGCACCCTCGACCGGCTGGTGCTCCTCGACATCAACGAGAACTGTCTCAACCGCGCGGGGCGGCGATTGGCGCGCTTCCGCCCCACCATGTGGCAAGCGAATCTGCTGGCGCCGCTCACTCCGCCCGAGCCGCTCGCGCCGTTCGACTCCATAGGGCTGACTTATGTGCTCCACTGTCTGCCCGGGACCATGAGCGAGAAGCTCGGGACGATCGATCATCTGACGCCGCTGATGGCCGAGGGCGCGACGCTGTTCGGCGCCACGATTCTGGGCCGTGGCGTCACCCCGAACGCTGCGGCGCGCGCGCTGCTCGATCTCTACAACGCCAAGGGCGTGTTCAATAACCGCGCGGACGATCTGTCGAGTTTGAGACAGGGGCTGGAGCAGCGCTTCGGCCGCGTCGAGATCGACATCGAAGGCTGCGTCGCACTGTTCCGCGCACGCTGAACCTCTATGTTTCCGGGGCTTCACGTCCCGCCTTGGGATGGCCATTAACCCGCCGCTTACCCTACGAAGTTTCGCCCCGGTTCGTTGTTAACGAAAGGTAAGGGTAGGGCACTACCCTGGGGCCGTGAGCGCTTGGTCCAGCACGCTTTGTGCTGCGCGGCGACCGGACCGGGCCTCCAATCGTGAGGGAAGTTCTGTCATGCGTACGCGATTGTACCAGGCTGTGGCTGTTGCCGCCGTGTTAACGGCCGGCGCCACGGCCTCAAGCCCAGTAGTGAGTGCCGACCTTTACGCCAATCCGCCGATCTACGACATCGGAACGCCGATTCCGTCCCAAGACATGTTCGAGGGCTGGTATCTCGGTGGCACGATCGGCGGCGCCTGGGTGAACTACGATCTGGCTCCCGCGGGCACGGTCGATTCGAGCGGCGTGCTCGGCGGTATCGTCGGCGGCTATAGCTGGCAGCACGGCCCATACGTGATCGGCGTCGAAGGCGACTTCCTCGCCTCCGATATCAGCGGCAGCCGCAGCTTCAATGGCGGTCTCAACAAGGTGAGCCCGGGCTTCGATACGATGGCCGACTTGCGCTTGCGCGCCGGCTACACCATTCTGCCGAACCTTCTTCTGTTCGGAACGTTCGGCATGGCCTGGGCCGACGCGGACCTGCCCATCAGCGGGCCCGGCGGCGCGTTTCGCGAGACGACGTTCTTCGGCTGGAGCGTGGGCGGCGGCGCCGAATTCGCGCTCGATCGGAACTGGAGTGCGCGCCTCGACTACCAGTATACGGACTTCGATTCCGAAACGATCTCCTATCCTGGCGGAAAGCAGACCTACGATCCGGACTCGAACACCTTCCGCAGCTCGATAATCTATCGTTTCTAGCGTGCTGGCACGGCAATCCGCCGAAGCGGGCAGAGTCGCTTCTGATCGATATTCGCGCCGCACGCTTGCGGGCCTAGGTCGCGGCTGAAGCAAATCCGGATATCGAAGAGCTGACCGCGACGGCAGGTGACCGCGATCATGTCGGGTTCGAGCCAATCGTTGGCGGCGATGAACGCGGCCTCGATTGTCTCGGGTGACAGAACGCTTGGGGTTTCGGGTTCGTCGAAGGCGGCCGGCGTAGTGACTTTCTCGTAGAGTTTGCGCGCGGCTTCGTAGAACGCTTCAGGCGACAGGCCGGTGCACGTCCCGTGCGTTGCGTATTCGTGGATGATGAGCTTCTTGCTCGGCATGATGTCGCGCATGTTGTCGAGCACGTGCTGCGGGATCCACGGCCGCCGGCCGCCATAGCAGTCCAGGGGCCAGCCTTGCGCGTATTGCGGCCATAGCCCGTGCAGCACGAAGTCGTGCGGGTTGTCGGC
>CAYUTT010000018.1:11863-13435 GCA_964447575.1 uncultured Methyloceanibacter sp. | reverse complement strand
GGCGGATATCGCCGTCACCGAGATCGCGGGCGAGCGCCGCGATGCTCTTCATCTGTTCCACAGTGAGCTTACCTATCGGCAGGACGAGGCCGACCCAATTGAGACCATCCTGCTTCTGCTTGTGCACGCCGAGATGAGCCATGCGGTCGGCCTGCGGCCGCGGTGCGATCTGCGCGGCATCGACGCGCGCGAGTTTGGCGCCCAGCTTCTCTTCGACGGCAGAGAGGAACTTGTCGAAGCCCCACGCATCGAGCACGTATTTGAGCCGCGCCTTGGCGCGGTTCGTGCGGTCGCCATTCTCGATGAACACACGGACGATAGCGTCGGCGACCTTCGTGGCGCCCGCCGGCGGCAGCACCACGCCCGTATCGCGGGCAAGGTCGCGATGGCCGGTGATGCCGCCCAGCACGAGACGGAAATAAACGCCTGCAGGGACGGACGCCCCGTCCACCACCTCGACCGCCTGGAAGCCGATGTCGTTTGTCTCTTCGAGCGCGGCGATCGTGCCGCCCCCGTCGAAGGCGACGTTGAACTTGCGCGGCAGCCCTGTCAGCGAACGGTCGTTCAGCACATGGAAATGCCAGGCTCGCGCGTAGGCCCGAGTGTCGAGCAGCTCTTGCGGGTCGATGCCCGCGGTCGGCGTCCCGGTGACATTACGGATATTGTCGGCGCCGGAGCCGCGGGAGGTGAGTCCGAGATCCTGGATGGCTTCCACCACCTTGACGGCGTCGGCCGCTTGTATCTCGCGGACCTGCAGATTGGCGCGGGTGGTGACATGCGCGTAGTCGCCGCCGAAGTCTTGCGCGATACGCGCCACACCTTCGAACTGCGCTGCGGTCAGGATCCCATTGGGGATACGCAGCCGGCACATATAAGAGTCCTGCGCGGGCGCAACGTAGAACAGCCCGTAATAGCGCCAGCGAAAATTGTCCGCAGCCTTTGGAAACTCATTCTTTCCGGCCTGCTCGTTGAGGCGCACATAGGCGTCGAAGGGGTGCTCCTCGCGCTTCCACTTCTCCTGATCGCAGAGCTTCTTGCCCGACGCCTCGACCTTGGCTTGCGCCTTCAGATGCGCCGCGTCCGGGCCGACCGGCTCTCCCGCGCCGCCGCTCTCGCCGAGCGGCTTCAACCCTTGCGCAGCACGCTTGGCCTGAACGCCGGAGACCAGACCTTCGAGATAGCTCTTCTGCTCGCCGGAAAAGACCTCCGATCGCGTTTCAGACTTGGCTTCGGTGACGCTCATGCCGCCTCCGCTTGAACATTGGCGACAGCCTCGTCGGACGTGCCGCAGAACGCACGGCCGAAGACGAGGCCGTCGCGGATCGCCTCGATCGACGTGCCGTCTCGGATCAGGTCGAGGTACCAGAGTGCATCCGTGGTATCGCCGAGCAGTACCGCGCCGGCTAGGCGCCCACCCTTGACGACGAGCTTGCGGTAGACGCCGTGCTCGGCGTCGGTAAATACGATTGGCTCAGTCCCCGGCGCGCCGAGATAGTCACCCGCCGAGAAGACGTTGACGCCCGAGACCTTGAGGTTGGTGGCAAGCAGCGATCCTTCGTAAGACGCAGGCAG
>CAYUTT010000018.1:0-11763 GCA_964447575.1 uncultured Methyloceanibacter sp. | reverse complement strand
CCTGGACCGTGCCCTCTCCCTCGATGGCCACGCTCTCGGCTTCAAGCAGCACCTCGATGCCGCGCGCTTCGAGTGCGGACTTGAGCATCGCGGCGCCGCGCATATCGAGCTGCCGCTCCATGAGCCGGTCCATGAGATGCACGATCGTGACCGAGGCGCCGGCCTTGGCGAGGCCGTAGCCCGCTTCCAGCCCCAACAATCCGCCGCCGATCACCACGGCGCGCGATGTTCCGCCCGTTCGCATAAGCATGGCCGTGACGTCATCTCGCGTGCGGAACGAGAGCACACCAGGAAGGTCGATGCCGGGCAGAGAAAGCCGGATGGGTTCCGAACCCGTGGCGAGCACAAGCGTGTCGAAGGGGAGCGCCGGCCGGAACTGGAGACGGACGGACCGCTGCCCGGCATCGATGCCGATGGCTTTCTCCCCACTCATGAAAGTGACGCGCCGCTCGTCCCACCAACCGCGCGGCTTGAGTTCGAGATCGGCTTCGTCCGCGTCGCGGGCGAGCAGCGACGAGAGCAGCACGCGGTTGTAAGGGAGTGAGGGCTCCTCCCCGACGATGGTGATGTCGTACCGGCCAGGCGCCCGTGCGGTCAGCTCTTCGACGAGCCGCGTCGCAGCCATACCGCCACCTATGATGACGAGCCTCTCCGTCATGCGGCGGCCTCGAGTGCAGCGGCCCCTCCCGGCTTGGCCTGTTCGGTTTTGCCGACCGCCCCGTGCTCGAACTCGTCGAGGAAGCCTAGGATCGCCTCGCGATACTCGTAGTAGCGGGGATGGGCCAGCAGTCCCCGGCGCGTACGCGGCCGCGGAATGTCGATCTCGACGATCCGTCCGACACGCGCGTGCGGACCGTTGGTCATCATCACCACGCGGTCCGCGAGCAGGATCGCCTCGTCCACGTCGTGCGTCACGCACACCGCAGTGACGCAAGTGCGCGTCCACACCTCCATCAGTACTTCTTGCAGGGCCCAGCGCGTCAGGCTGTCCAGCATGCCGAACGGCTCGTCCAGCAGCAGCAGCTTCGGCGACAGGGCAAAGGCGCGCGCCAATCCGACGCGTTGCTTCATGCCGTTGGACAGTTCGGCGGCGTATTTGGTCATGTCGCCGCCGAGCCCGACACGGTTCAGATAATAGTGGACCACGTCCTGCCGCTCGGCGCGGGTAGCGTCGGGATAGACGCGGTCCACGCCGAGCGCCACGTTCTGCTCCGCCGTGAGCCATGGCACGAGCGACGGGGCCTGAAACACCACGGCGCGGTCGGGGCCGGCTTCGTAGACCTGACGATCGTCAAGAAATATGCCGCCGGCGGTGACGTCTTGAAGTCCGGCCGCCATGGACAGAACTGTCGACTTGCCGCAGCCGGAATGGCCGATCAGCGAGACGAACTCGCCTTTCCTCATCTTGAGATCGAAGCCGTCGACGACGGTCAGTGGGCCGTTCGGCGTCGGAAACGTTTTGGAGATCAGGCTGAAATCGAGATAGCGCTCCTCGCGGTGTGCGTCCGAGGCGGCCTTCACGTACGCAGCCGGCAGTTCCTCCTTGGCGAAGAACGGCACGACGTTGGGCAGGGAAATGCCGCCGTCGCTGGAGCCTTCGCGGAGCGCGCCGGCCTCCATGAGATAGGCCGTGATGTCGCCGCGCAGCCGGTGATAGGTCTCGTCGTGGTTGAGTGCGACGCGGTTGCGCGGACGCGGCAGATCGACCCTGTAGTCCGGCCCCAGGGTGCCGTCGGGATTGAGCGGCACGATACGGTCGGCGAGGAAGATCGCTTCGTCCACGTCGTTGGTAATGAGGACAAATGTGGCACTGGTTCCGGCACGGATGTCGGCGAATTCGTCCTGGAGTTTGGCGCGGGTTAGCGCATCGAGTGCGGACAAAGGCTCATCGAGCAACAGCACCTCGGGCTGCATGGCCAGCGCCCGGGCGACGGAGACCCGCTGACGCATGCCCCCCGACAGCTCAGCAGGTCTCCGGTCGCTGGCGTGCGTCAGGCCGACCATGCTCATATATTTGTTGGTCAAGGCCCGACGCTCGGCGCGCGATGCGGATGCATGAACGGCGCCCACAGCGAGGCCGATATTCTCCTCCACCGTGAGCCACGGCATCAGCGCGTAGCTTTGGAAGGCGACACCTCGTTCGGGGCCGGGGCCGGTGACGGGCGCGCCCTTGAACAGAACTTCCCCCGCGTCCGGGGCCTTGAGCCCAGCAAGCAACGAGATCAGGGTTGTCTTGCCTGTGCCGGAGAAACCGAGGATCGCGAGGAACTCGCCGTCCTCGACCGCAAGGTCGATCCCCTTCAGAACTTCGGTGCGGGCTTGCGCCGATCCGTAGCCCGCGTGCACGCTTTTCAGTTCGAGGATTGGCATCCGCGCATCCCCCTAGCGGTTCGGGCTGTGGGTGACGGCGGTCTGCAGCGCCACCATGAGGCGGTCGAGCAGGAAGCCGATAAGACCGATGGTCAGCACTGCGACCATGATGCGGGCAAGCGAATGGGACGAGCCATTCTGGAATTCATCCCAGACGAACTTCCCGAGTCCCGGGTTCTGCGCCAGCATCTCGGCGGCGATCAGCACCATCCAGCCCACGCCGAGCGAGAGCCGGAGCCCCGTGAAGATGTAAGGCAGCGCCGACGGCAGCACGACCTTGAACACTTTCGTGTACCAGGAGAGCTTCAGCACGCGCCCGACATTGACCAGGTCGCGGTCGATGGAGGCGACGCCGACGGCCGTATTGATGAGCGTCGGCCATAGCGAGCAGAGCGTGACGGTGACCGCGGAGGTGACGAAGCTTTTCGGGAAGCCCGCGTATTCCTCGATATAGACCGCCGACACCACCATCGTGACGATGGGAAGCCAGGCGAGCGGCGATACCGGCTTAAAGATCTGAACGATCGGATTGAGCGCGGCATTGAACGTGCTCGACAGCCCGCACAGCACGCCGAGTGGAATGGCGATGATGCTCGCCAGCAGGAAGCCGGTGAACACCGTCATGAGCGAGGTGAAGATCTGATCGACGAAGGTGGGCCGGCCGATATAGCTCCGCCATTTCACCTCCGCGTCCGGGTTCTTGGCGAGCGCCTCGGCATTGCGTGCCTCCTGCCGCTCATAGAACGCAGCCTGCTTTTCGCGCTCCGCCAGATGGTCCTGCCACAGTACGCCGGCCTGCTCCGCGACGGCGGCCGGGCCCGGGATGGCCCCGAGCGACGTGACGACGCGAGGCGCCAGGGCTGCCCAAAGCAACAGGAAGCAGCCGATAGCGATGAGCGGCACGAGAAGGCTATGCCAGATCGCCTTGACCTGCGTCTGCGGGCGGTCGCCGACGGAGAGGCGCGCGACCGGCACGGCCCAGCCAAGCCCCAAAGGCGTCAGCATCCGGTCGAACCGTTCGAAGGCCGGCGCGAGCCGCTCCTTCAGCGGCGTCGTAGGCTGGGCTGCGGCGTGATCCATAAGCGTCATGTCTTCCAGTCCTTTTGTGCGGGTGAAGCGGCAGTGAGCGAGGGGCGGCGCGTCACCCCCCCGTCACCTCGTTGCCGGCGACGGTCTGCTTGTCCTTGAGGCCGATGGGGAACTTCGACAGATATTCGTTGGGCTTCTTGCCATCGTATTCGATGCCGTCGATGAACTCGGCCGTCGGCGCCTTGAAGCCGTCTGTGCCGAAGGGAATGTCTTTCTCGTCTACATGGCCTTCCGCGATCAGGGCCTCGGCAGCCTGCATATAGATGTCGGGCCGGTAGACGTTCTTCGCCGTCTCGAAGTACCAGTCGTCGGGTTTGGCCTCGCCAATCTGGCCCCAACGGCGCATCTGGGTCAGGTACCAGATGGCGTCGGAGTAGTAGGGATAGGTGGCGTAGTGCTTGAAGAAGACGTTGAACTCCGGCGCGGGCCGCTTGTCCCCTTTTTCATATTCGAACGAGCCGGTCATCGAATTGGCGATGACTTCCTCGTCGGCGCCCACATAGGATGAGTGCGACAGGATCTTCACGGCCTCGGCGCGGTTCGCCGGATCGTCGAGCCATTGGCCGGCTCGAATGAGCGCCTTCACCACGGCGACATGCGTGTTGGGATTCTCCTCCGCCCATTTCGCGGTGACGCCGAACACCTTCTCCGGATTGTACTTCCAGATGTCGTGATCGGTGATGACGGGCACGCCGATGCCCTTGAACACCGCGGCTTGGTTCCAGGGCTCGCCGACGCAGTAGCCGTTGATGGTGCCGGCCTCGCGGGTGGCGGGCATCTGCGGCGGCGGCGTCACGGAGATCAGCACGTCCGCCTGGACCTGCCCCGCCGTATTGTTGGGGGAGTAAAAGCCCGGGTGCAGACCGCCGGCGGCGAGCCAATAACGCAGTTCGTAATTGTGCGTGGAGACGGGGAAGACCATGCCCATGTTGAAGGGCTTGCCTTCGGCGCGGTAGCTGTCGACGACGGGCTTCAGCGCTGAGGCCGAGATCGGATGCTTCGGCTTGCCGTCCTCGCCCATCTCGAGGTGCTTCTTCATCTCCTCGAACACGGCATTGGAAACGGTGATGGCGTTGCCGTTGAGGTCCATGGAGAAGGCAGTGATGACGTCGGCCTTGGTGCCGTAGCCGATGGTGGCGCCAAGCGGCTGCCCGGCCAGCATGTGCGCGCCGTCGAGCTCGCCGGTGATGACGCGGTCGAGCAGCACCTTCCAATTGGCTTGCGCCTCGAGCTCGACCTGAAGCCCTTCGTCCTCGAAGAAGAACTTCTCCTTGGCGATGGCGAGCGGCGCCATGTCGGTGAGCTTGATGAAGCCGAACTTGAGTGTGTCCTTCTCCAGCTCGCCGCTTTGCGCCGAGGCTGTCGAAAGCCCCAGTAGTAGCACCAGGGTTGCCAATCCCCTCGCGGCCGTCATCAGTTTCAGCATCCTCTTTCTCCCTGTTCGCGCCATCCGGGGCGCGAAAACAAAAAACGCTGCATCGAGAAACCGACCGCGTGTCGCGTTCGGTCTTCGAGGCAGCGTTGCCTAAGCGGCCCGCCATTGGACCGCATTCGAATGTGGGGAAGGATCGTTCCTTCGCTCGGACCTAGAGAGTCAAGAAGCGTGCCAATGTGGGCCCAGCAAAATTGTCGTTGTTATCCAAGGGGATAAGGAGAGCAGCGGCGAATCAGCCAGCCATCGTCATGCGCAATCATTGTGCACTGCACATAGGCACTGCCATTTTCAACGGCAGTTGTGGGGCGCTGCCCTAGAGATTGTGCTCGGCAAAGGCTTCGAGATCGGTGCCGGCGGCGCGAATGGGAAGCGCCTTGAGGTGGCCGATGGCGGCTTGCGGATCAAACCTCTCTCCGCCGAAGAAGGACGTGATTTCGCCTTCGGTCTTGTAGTCGCTGTCCGGCAGAGGGGCACCCGTGGAAGCGAGCGCCGCGCGATAGAGATCGGGCCGGTAGACGCGTGTCGCCAAGGCCCGGATGTCGAACGGCTCGCGCACCTGTCCCCAGCGGATCATCTGCGTGATGATCCATAGCGCATGGGAACGCCATGGAAAGTTGGCCGCATGGCGATGGAAGACCACGGCATCCGTGTCGACGATCACGGTCTCGGCCCCGCCACGCCTGAGATGGCCGGTCAGCGGCCGGAGCAGGATGTCCTCTGGCACGCCCACATAATGCGGCTGCGCCAGGATCGACGCCGCCTCCCGCCGATTCTCCGGCACATCGAGCCATTGCCCGGCAGCGGTGAGTGCACACATCACGTCGCTCAGAAGGCCTGCGTTCTCCGTCGCCCACGCTTCGCGCACCCCGAGCACCTTCTCGGGGCTTGAGGGCCACAGCTCGTTCTTGGTGGCAACGATGACGCCGTGCCCCTGCTCTACCGCAACGCTGTTCCAGGGTTGCCCCACACAGAACCCGTCGACCCGGCCCGCTTTCAGCGACTCCGCCAGCAAGGGCGGCGGCACGACAATGAGATTGACGTCGTTGTCGGGATCGACGCCGGCCGCGGCGAGCCAGAACCTGAGATCGTAGTTGTGGCAGGAAAAGGGGTAGACCATGCCGAGCGTCAGCGGCTGGCGCCCGGCGCTATTGCGCGAGCGCACCACCGCGGCGATGGCATTCGCAGCGTCCATGCCCCCCGTGTGAACCGCCGCTTCGTCGGCGGCACGCATCTCCTCGTAGAGGACACGCGACACGGTGATGGCGTTGCCGTTGAGGCTGAGCGACATCGGCGCGATCACAGCCTCCGCGGCGCGGCCCAAGCCGAGCGTCGCCGCCAGCGGCATGGGCGCAAGCATGTGGGCACAGTCGAACACGCCGACATCGAGCTTGTCGCGGATATTGGCCCATGACACTTCGTGATGAAGGTGGAGCGCGAAGCCCGCCTGCCGATCGAAGCCCCGCTCGCGCGCGATGACAAGCGGCGCGCAATCGAGCAGCGGAATGAAGCCCGCGTGCACCACGCGCTCATGTCGTCGGATCGGCTTCGGTTCGTGCATGGCGTTCAACCCTAGTCCTTCAACAGCTCGAACGTGCTGATCAGGCCTTCGGCGACGTCGACAAGTCGCTTACCCTGACCCATGGCGGCCTTGCGCAGAAGGGCGTAGGCCTCTTCCTCGTCGAGCCCGCGGCTCTTCATCAGGATGCCCTTGGCCTTCTCGATCAGCTTGCGTTCCTTCAGCGCGCTCTTGGTTTCTTCGAGCTCGGAGCGCAGTCGTTCGAAGGCGCGAAAACGCGATACGGTCATCTCGAGGATCGGCTTGACGCGCTCCTTCTTCAGCCCATCGACAATATAGGCGCTGACGCCGGCGTCGATCGCCGCCTCGATGGTGGCTTTATCGCTTTGCTCCACGAACATGGCGATCGGCCGCCGTACCGCGCGCGAAACCTGGAACATCTGCTCAAGCACGTCGCGGCTCGGGTTCTCCAGGTCGATGAGAACGACGTCGGGGTCGAGCTTGTAGATCTGCTCCACCAAGCCGTTGGCGCTGTCGAGCGTCGTCACATTCGCAAAGCCGGCCTCCTTGAGGCCAGCCTCGAGGATGGCGCGCCGGATCGGAGTCTCGTCGATGACGAGAATCTTCAAGGCGCTCTCGGCGCTATCGGCAAGTGGCAGGGACAAGGGCTCGTCAGGACTCTTCGTGCAGCGCACAATTGTGGCGCGCGTTTCGCCTGGCCGCAAGGGATTCCCGCCAGCTGCGCCAAAAAGCGTCGACACGGGACCTTCGGCCGCCGGAGATTAGGGCTATGGACCTCCCCAAAGACCGAACTCGGAGAAGGGGATGAACGCGACCAGGTCCCCTTCCCGCACGTCTTTCACGTCCTCACCCACCTCGATCAGACCGTCGGCCTCGCGCAGCGAAGAGATCAGTCCCGACCCGTCGCGCGGAAACTTGGCGGCGAGAAGCCGTCCCTCCTCGCGGATCAGCCGCGCACGCCAAAACTCGCGGCGCCCCACCTTCTTCTTCTGGCTGAAGGCGGCCGGTACGGGAAACCGCACGGGCTCGGGCCACGCGCCGCCGGCCAGCCGCATCAGCACTGGACGGACATACATGAGGAAGCACACAAACACCGCAACGGGATTTCCCGGCAGGCCGAGCACGGCGCAGTCGCCGATCTGGCCAAAGCTCATCGGACGTCCAGGCTTGATGGCAATCTGCCAGAGATGGCGCTTGCCGAGCACGTCGATGCTTCGCACGACGTGGTCTTCCTTGCCCTGGCTGGCGCCGCCTGAAATGACAATGGCACCGAACTCTCGGCTTGCTCCGGCGAGCGCCGCAGTCACGTCAGCGGCGGTATCCGGCAGGACGCCTGAATCGACGGCCTCGGCACCGCTGGCCGCAATGAGGCCGCGCAACATCGGCGCGTTGGCATCATAGACCTTGCCGTCCACAAAGGGCTCGCCGGGTCGCAGAATCTCATCGCCGGTCGAGAACACTGCGACCTTGAGCGGCGTGTAGCAGCACACAGCCCCGAGTCCCACCGCCGCGGCGGTCGCGACCTCCTGAGGCCTCAGCCGGGTGCCAGGCGCGATGAGCGTTTCGCCCGCTTGCGTGTCCTCTCCGGCCAGCCTGCGGTTCGCCCCTGGCTTTAGGCCCGACGGGATGCGCGCCCAGCGCGCCCCCTCCCGTTCCTCGGTTCGAACATCCTCCTGCATTGCCACGGTGTCGAGGCCGTCCGGCATGACCGCGCCGGTGAAGATACGAACGGCGCTACCCGCGGGTACCGCACCTTGGAATGGGTGGCCCGCCGCGGCCTCTCCAACGATCTTCAAACTCGCCCCCGACTCGGTGTCGTAGCCAGACGCCGCAAAGGCGTAGCCGTCGACGGCGGCGTTATCGTGCCCAGGGATATCACGCACCGCGCCAACGGGTTCCGCAAGAAAGCGCCCGGCCGCTGTGGCAAGCGGAACCTGCTCGGTGTCCATCACCGGGCGCACGCGCGCCTTGAGGATCTCAATGGCCTCGCGGTGCGGGAGGCGATCCTTATCGAGAACGAAGCAATCGTCGATCAGCTTGGCCGTCATGCTCGCTGTCAAGTTGGGGGCTATGAGCGCTCCAGTCCCAGTCTCGCGACAATGAAGTCCGCCATGCCGCCAATGTCATCAATGTGGAAGACCGGCAACGACTTGTCTTCGTCTTCCGGCCGATCCGAGGCAACGGCCATGACATCTGGAAAGTCATTGGCCAGCGGATCGCGCGACGCGGCCCCTTCCCGGCGGATCTCGATCTTGGGGTAAGCGTCGCGCTTATAGCCCTCGACCAGGACAAGATCGCACGGCCCGGCATAAGGCAGAAGCTCCTCGAACGTCATCTCCGGCGCCTCGCTGAGCTCGCGCATCAAGGCAAAGCGGCGTGGCGACGACAGCATGACCTGGCGCGCCCCCGCCTCGCGCATTTTGAAAGAATCGCGGCCCGGATGATCGATCTCGAACTTCGCGTGGGCGTGCTTGATGACGGAAACGGCGAAACCGCGGTCGGTCAGCTCGCGGATCAGACCGGTCATCAGCGTGGTCTTGCCCGAATTCTTCCAGCCAACAACACCGAAAACAGGTGGACTCATGGCGCGCTCTCGCTGAGAAGCGCTTCGGCGGCCGCGAGGTCCTCCGGCGCGTTGATGTTGAAAAAGGGATCGATGTCCTGCCCGCCCAATTCGACCGGTGGAAAAAAGACAGCGATCGCTCCGTGGTCTTTCGTCCAGGCCCCGGCCTTCCGCTCGCTGCGCTCGAGGGAGTCCTTCAGAGCATCCGCAAGCTCGACGGGCCAGAGGCCGATCACGGGATGAGTGCCAGCGTCCGATTGCGCGATACGGAGCGCCGACGCGTCATCGGAAGCGGCGAGGAGCCGGTCTACGAGGTCGGCGGGAAAGAATGGCGTGTCCGTCGCGACGGTCAGGACATGACGGATGTGGGGTCGGTTGCCCTTCACCCACGCGAGGCCTGCGTGGATCCCCGCGAGCGGCCCCGCATAGCCGGCGATGCTGTCCGCAACAACCGGAAGCCCGAAGGCGGCGAAGCGCGTCTCATCGCCATTGGCATTGACAACGATCTCAGAGACTTGCGGCTGCAGACGTTCGACAATCCGAGCAAGAATCGGCCTGCCGCCGAGCATCCGCAAACATTTGTCGCCTCCGCCCATGCGGCTCGATCTGCCGCCTGCGAGTAGGACACCGACGACACCATCGGGCAGAGCCATGCGGAATCTTACGGCTAAAGGCCCGAAGCTGTCACGTCGAGACTGGGCTCCGGCACGCGTTGCGGTTTCCCGTGCGCCGGACCAACCTTTACCGCGCAATACTTGTACTCGGGGATCTTGCCGTACGGGTCGAGCTGCGGATTGGTCAGGATGTTCGCGGCCGCTTCGACATAGGCGAAGGGAATGAACACCGTGCCTTCCTGCACGGCCATGTCGGCCCGCGCAGCCAACTCGATCGAGCCGCGGCGCGTCGTGACACGCATCAAATCGCCCGGCGCGATGCCGTAGCGGGCAAGAGTGCGTGGATTCAGACTCGCGGTGGGACTGGGCTCCAGCAGGTCGAGCACACCCGCTCGCCTTGTCATGGCGCCGGTGTGCCAATGCTCCAACTGCCGCCCCGTCATCAGCACGAGCGGATAGTCCTCGTCCGGCACCTCGGCGGGAGGCAGGACGTCCGCCGGCACCAAATAGGCGCGGCCTGTCTTGGTCGGGAAGCCATCGCCGAAGACCACGGGCTCTCCGGGGTGATCCGGCTCGGGACAAGGATAGATGATGGAAGACTCGCGCTCCAGCCGGTCCCAGGTGATGTTGTCGAGCGACGGCATGGCCCGCGTCATCTCCTCGAAGACGTGTGACGGGTGGGTGTACGTCCACGGCAGGCCAAGACGCTTGGCCAACGCAATGATGATCCACAAATCGTCGCGCGTGTCACCGGGGAGTGCGAGCGCCTTGCGGCCCATCTGGACCTGACGGTTGGTATTGGTGACGGTGCCCGTCTTCTCGGGCCAGGCCGATGCCGGCAGAACCACGTCAGCCATCATCGCCGTCTCGGTGAGGAAGATGTCCTGCACGACCAAATGCTCGAGCTTGGCAATGCCGGCGCGGGCATGATCGAGATCGGGATCAGACATGGCCGGGTTTTCGCCCTGAACGTACATGCCTTTGATCTCGCCCTTATATGCGGCATTGATGATCTCGACCACGGTCAAGCCGGCCTTATGCGAGAGCGGAGTCTGCCAGAGCTCCTCGAACTTCTTGTAGACCGGCTCGCTCTGAACATCGGCATAGTCCGGGTAGAACATGGGGATCAGGCCGGCATCAGATGCGCCCTGCACGTTGTTCTGTCCACGCAAGGGATGCAGCCCGGTGCCGGGGCGCCCGACCTGCCCGCACATCAGTGCAAGCGAGATCAGACACCGCGCGTTGTCGGTGCCGTGCACATGCTGCGAGATTCCCATGCCCCAGAAAATCATGGCGCGCTCGGCATTGCCAAAGATGCGCGCGACGTCTCGGATGGTTTCGGCATCGATGCCGCAAACCGCCTCGACCGATTCCGGGCTGTAGCTGGCGAGATGCTCCTTGAGCTTCTCGAAGTTGTCCGCATACGCTTGCAGGTATTGGACGTCGTAGAGCTTCTCCTCGACAATCGTATGCATGATGCCGTTGAGCAGCGCCACGTCGCTTCCCGACTTGAAGCGCAGCATGTGCGTCGCATAGTTGCGCAGCGCCTGTCCGCGCGGGTCGATAACGATCAGCTTGGCGCCGCGCCGCGCCGCCTGTTTGAAGAATGTGGCGGCGACGGGATGATTCTCGGTCGGATTGGCGCCGATGATAACGATGACATCGGCATGCTCGACTTCGTTGAAGGTGGCAGTCACCGCGCCCGAGCCTATACCTTCGATCAGCGCCGCCACGGACGAGGCGTGGCAAAGCCGCGTGCAGTGGTCGACATTATTGGTGTGGAAACGTGTGCGGATCAGCTTCTGGAACAGATAGGCTTCTTCGTTGGTGCATTTGGCCGAGCCGAACCCGGCGATGGCCTGGCCGCCATGGGCATCGTGAATGCGCGCCAATCCAGACGCGGCGAAATCTAGAGCTTCCTCCCAGGTCGCCTCGCGGAAATGCGTGTAGGGATTCGAAGGATCGACATTGACGCCCTTGGGCAGGCCTGGCTTGCGGATCAGGGGCTTCATCAGCCGCTGGGGATTGCTCACATAGTCGAAGCCGAACCGGCCTTTCACGCAGAGGCGGTTTTCGTTTGAGTATCCGTCGCTACCTTGCACAAAGGCGATCTTCTCGTCCTTGATTTGATAGCTGATCTGGCAGCCGACGCCGC